>JAIQGI010000064.1 GCA_020072565.1 Terriglobia bacterium | reverse complement strand
CGCTGGAGTTCCTCCAGCATCATCTTTCGTAGTCGAGTCACAAGCCCCTCCTTGTGACCCAACCTTACTATGTTTCGGCGTTATTGCCGCCAATCAGACTATTGGCACCAAGTCCGCCGCACAGCGGCTTCGTTCTAGTCCGCTAACCGGACAAAATCCTGGCCAAGATAGGGAGATCGGAACGCTCAGCAGAAATTCCGACATTGAAATTAGCCTATCTGACTGGTTCGAATCTGGGCCTGTTGGCTCTTTCCAGTTCTGCGACCCGCCTCTCAAGCTCCGATACTTTCATTTGTAATTGCGCGACTGTCAGCCCAAGGTAATCGGCGCGGATGGCAGGACCGGAGACTCCTGTTGACGCAGCTCTGAGAGATGAGTCGTAGCGCGCCAACATCAGCGCCAAAATGCAGAAGCAGAAAACGATCACCACGAAGATTCGGTATCGCATATTGATCCGTTTTCGGTTTCGATCAAGAACTGCATTCATGACTGAGGACGACAAAGCCCTCTTGATTGTCTGACAATTTTAGACGCCCCCCGCTTCAAAATGTTCCCATGGTGCTCCAGTTGGAGAAGGAATGCGATCGGTTGATCAAGGAGGCGCAAGGACTAATCAACGATGCCGAAATTTCAAAAGCTCTAGCCCTTCTGGATAATGCCTGGGAACTGACCCAGAAACATGCATTTCTTGCTAGCCGTCAACCATCGATTGCCGCTGAACGTGGCCACGCATATTTTATGAAGCGTGACTATAAAGAAGCGGTTCTGGCCTTCAAGATTCGCTTGGATTTTGAGAAGAGATCTTGTGAAAAAAGGTACGACGCCAGCCCTTACGCCATTGGGTGTGGTGAGGCGTTTTTTGAGCTAGGCTCTGCAGAAATGCGCCTCGGAGATAATCCCACAGCTCTGGCTCACCTACGTGAGGCGGCCGCCTGCTACGAGATCTTTATGGATAGGGGCCGGGACTCCAGTCAGCTTGCCAAGCTGGGCTACCGGTTCTATTCTGGCGAAGCCACAGTGCTGGCAGGCGTTGCAGCCGGACGCCTCGGTGACAAGGCCGGCGGCGTCGCCCTGATCAATAGTGGCATTGAAAACCTGGAGAAAGTACGAACCGATCCGATAGCCAACGCAGAACTGGTCGCGGCCGCTGTTCGGGCCGTTGCTTTTGCAAAGGAACAACTATCGATTCTCAAATAAGCAAACATAGGGCGCTTGCAGGATCCCGCTAAACCGTAAGTATGCCTGTTCCTTAACAGAGGATTTTGAAAGTGACCTCATCGCGGACCCTGATTCTGCTCCAGCCAACTTATCAACGAGTGACTTACTAAAGGAATCCCATGCTCCGCCTGATTCCCCGTTGTTCTTATTGCGCCAGATTCTCACATCGTCTCGTGTGTGGGCTTAAAATAGGGATTCCGACTTTTACAAGTAGGGCATCGATAGAAGAACCATTTAACTGCCAGGATTGAGCCAGGGTGACCGGCACCGCAATGGCTGCAAACGTTAAGAAAGCCCGGCACTTCGCGGATAATTGAAGGGTTTCGGCCGAATACCAGAGTCCATCCATATATGGAGTAATGCGTCCCAAGCATTCTATCCATCCACCTCACACAGATGTTGAGCAAAAACCGCGCAGCTACAAACATCGCCTCAGGAACGCGGCCCAGCCATCGAATACGCCGTGGGATCGGCGGCACGGCCAGCCCATGCGGACGGAGAACAAAATGGCGCCTCGCAATGAAATTGAGCGACGTGTACAGTTTTGTCCATTCGACAAGATGGGTACCTGTGCGTTGCTCAACTTCGGCGACTAGGCTTTCGCGCTGGAACCTACTGACGTGGCCACCGCCAGCCAAAAGAAAACGATACAAACGGTCAGTGAACCCCGCTCCGTCCGGGACCGAAATATACACGTTTCCGTGAGGCTTAAGAATGCGGCTGATCTCATCCAGAGTGTCTGAAACACTCGAAAAATGCTCCAGGGAATGATAGCAGATGACCAGCGCAAAGCCGTTATCGCGGAAGGGCAGACAGGAGCTTGTCGCGCAGAGGCGCAACACCCGATCCGACGAGCGTGCAGATCCAAAATTAGCCGGATCGTTATCAACCCCTGCTATGACAAATGGGAAACCAGCATAATGAAAACTTCCAGGGCCGGCGCCAAGATCCAGCACGCGCTCTTGTTCGGAAACTCTTTCGAGTAATGAGTACACTCTAGATTATGCACCATCCTTATTTGTATATCTGGCAGGTAATAAGATCATTTCGGCTCGCATCGCGACCACCGGCAAAAGCCGGAGGCCAGGGCCTTTAAACCGGCTATGGACGCATGCCATCTGAGTATGGTTTTGGTTTGGGTTAGTGGTACTGGGGGTTGAGAAACCTCCGGTTAGTTCTGGAACACGCGTTTATGGACGGCCCCAGGCCGGCATCTCCCCGCTCTCCATGAGCAGGTGCTCGCCGCGGCCGTCAGTGCCAATCAGCCAGAGCGCCGGGCGGGTCTTATCCCATGGGTTATAGATCTCCTGGCCCCGCTCGTACACAATCCAGCGGCCGTCCGGTGAGATCGCGAAGTCGCGCACCGCTTCATGGGTGAAGTGAGTGAGCTGCGTCTCGCGCTTTGTGGCCAGGTCGAAGCGGCACAGGTTGGCGCCGTCACCGGACGTCATGGGTTCCATCCGCAGGAACACGAACCCGGAGCCGTCTGGAAGCCAGCGGATCTGCTGTATGTGCTCGTTGGAGTCGTCGTAGTGCAGCACGCAAGTCGGGTTATGGCCCTCCTCGTCCGTCTGATAAATGCTATTGTCTTGCTCGCCGTCGATGACAAATCCGTGCGCGTACAGGAGATTGCCGCCAGGCAGGCCCGGAGTTCCCCAATCGAACGCGGCCACCTGAGTCACCGGTTTGCCACCCAATTGCGTGCCGATGCCGGCCCCGGGCTCTCCCTGTCCTGAAACGCGCCAGACGCTCGCGGACTGGCCAAACCGGTAGGCGATCTGCTTGCCATCGCGGCTCCACACGGGCCGGTATGCCCCCATCATCTCGAAGCCCCTGCCCGTGAGCGTCATCGAGGCTTTGTTGGTCTGCCCCGCCACGAGGCGCAGCGGGGGCCCCGGCCATCGGCGCCCGCCGAACGCCACCATCACCGGCTGCAGCGCCCCGGGGATCACGGCAACGTCGTTGAACGTCACCGTCGCGACACCTTTGTGCGCCACCATCACCGACTCCGGCTTGCTCGCCCCCACCACATACACCACGACCACCGAGGCCAACGGGTCCGTCGAGTCGTTCGCAACCGTCACGGCGACCTTGCACTTGGGGTAGCTTGTCAGTTCGCTGAGCGACGGCGAGTTCGTCAGCCGGTGGAGTCCCTTGCCATCAAGCCCGATGCCGTACAGGTCCGATTCATAGTAAGAGAATGCTTTCTCGTGACTGCTGGAGAAGGCCAACTCCTTGCCGTCTGGCCGGAGCGCCAACTCATGCACATCGCCATATCGCGATTCGGACGGCGGCTGAGTCCAGAGTTCGCGGTCGCCCGTGCCATCGGGCTTGATCAGGCGAATCTGCTCCCAGTCCCGCACGTAAGCGATGGTGCCCGTCGGTGTTGCGTTAGGTGAGTCACCGCGTGCCCACATCCCGCCGAGGGATAGCATGGCGAATGAAGCGGTAAGGCACACGCTCAGCAAGTAGAAGCGGATAGAGCAGATTGTCATCTCGACACCTCATTACTGGTAGTTCGGGCGCATTTGACTGTCTGTTGGCAACCAGCGGTACAGAAGTCCCCAAAAAAATAACCCGCTGTTATGGCTGGAAATAGCTTTTGGTCTCGATCGCATCATATCAACTTATTACGATCTGATGACTACTACAATGTGGTAGTATACTCGTAGGCTGTTATCTGTTGAATGTCAAGAGAATTGTGACACTAACAAGTCTCGCTGGCGAAACCGGCTGTGAATTGCAGGCATGCAAACAAGCGCAGAACGGATCAAACGCCAGATGGATAGTGAGAATTCATCGCGTACCCCGTTGTAGTAGGATCGAAAACGGTACGAGGAAGAGCCTGGAATGAAGAAGAAGGAGTTTGCAGAAATTCGGCGGCATTTGGGGAAAACCCAAGCCTATATGGCACAGATTTTGGGCGTTTCTTCCAAGGCGATTCAGAGCTTCGAGCAGGGTTGGAGGAAAATACCTGTGCATATCGAACGCCAGGTTCTCCTTATTCTTGCTTTGAAAAGCCACGCTTCCCAAAAGGACAGACCTTGCTGGCTCAGTCGAAATTGCACCGTGGAGAACAGGCAGGATTGCCCCGCATGGCAGTTCGATGCCGGTCATCTATGCTGGTTTATCAATGGAACCATCTGCGAGGGGACAGCCCAGGGAAGCTGGAAAAAGAAAATGAAAATCTGTCGCGAGTGCAAGGTCTACCGGTCCATTTTGCCGCTGAAGGTGTGAAAGATTGCAGTTCGCGATATCCATAATATTCTCACATCATTTTGGGTCCCATAAGGAGGAGATTACAGGGGAAAACACTTGCCCAAAGACAAGTGGAGAATGCTAAAATTGGCGAATCAGCAAAGGCGCAAAGTCTCTCTTAAGTGGCAGCCTGTCTTGTCTCACTCTCGCTGAAGACGTACACCCCACGTTGTGAATCGCGCTTGTTAGGCTGCAACCCCCTCACCTCGGCGAAGGCGCCGAGCAACTGCGGCGCCAGTGACTACACCGAGGTACGTGCCGCCGATGATATCCGAGAGCCAGTGGCTTCCTGTCACGACGAGGGCCACGGCCAACGTGACCAGAATGAACGCCGCGGCTGCACGTTGAGACCTGCGGTGGGCTCCGACGCCGACGACGAACGCGCCAACTCCCGCCATGGTCGCCGACGGAAATGCCATCCAGTTCCTTGAACCAGCGAACAGCCGGATACCGTAGACGTGATATTGCAGAAACGGCGGGTATACCTGTGACCGGCCAATGGCCACCTTGAGAACCAGCGCTCCCAATAGCGCGACTGCAGCGCCGGCCCCACCGACTACGAGTCGATTCACCCAGTCCGGCACGCTGTAAAATCGCCGCCAAGCCACCGCGGCCACGAGAAGCGACACCCCCGCGAGAAGCAGGCCGTCCAAAGGCCGGAGGATAAAAGTGGCGATGGCGAACGCGGTCGTACCATAAAACCGTGCGTCCAGCCACAAAGCGAGGGGCCGATCAACAAGAAGGATACATAGAGCTACCGCCGCACTGACGGCAGCCAAACCGACGAATCGTCCCCGCTTTCCCAACATCACGGTGTATCCGTTGCAGCCTGACGCTTGGCATCAGCGGCGGCGCGAAGCGCCGGCGCTGGATGCCGTTGTTACGCCGCTCCTGTTTCAAGCGATGACCCGTTGCACACGAGGACGATCTTGCCTGTCACGCCTCCCTTCCCGAGCAACTCGTGCGCCTGTCTTGCCTCGACAAGCGGAAATCGCTGCGCGATGAGCGGCGTGATCTTCTGCTGTTTAAGGAGGTCAAGCAGGGCGATCAAATCCTGTCGAAAGAATTCCGGTTTCAGCCGTTTGAGCGTCTGGATGCTGTAGGGGACCACCCGTTTCCGGCCCGGGAGAAGCCAGCCGCCGGCGATGTACAACCCGAAGATGGCGGTTCCACGAAAGCGTTGACGACGACCTGGACGACCTGAAGCCAATCCCTCCCCACGTAGCGAGGAACGAAGGCCGTAGCCCACCACCCTCCCGCCAGGACGGAGAGCCTTGCGGGAATGCCAGAGGTGGGTACCACCGATGGGGTCAAAGACGACGTCCACGCCCTCGCTCGTGAGGCGGTGGATTTCTTTTACGAAGTCCTGATGCTGGTAATCAACTGGGATACCGCCCAGGTCGGAAACGGCCGGTGCACTTCGCGATGAACAGGTACCGTACATCTCCAGCCCGGCGAGGCGCCCCAGCTGCAAGAGTGCCGTGCCGACCCCGCCTGCCGCGCCGTGAATCAACACGCGCTGGCCCGGTCTGACCTTAGCGGAACGATGCAGCATCTGGTACGCTGTGATGTAGTTCAGCACGATACTGACTGCCTCGGCGGCGTCCAACCCGGATGGCACCGGAACCAGTTCACGTTGCGGCAGGCAGACGAACTCCGCGTAAGCACCGTGGATCGGCAGCGCGGCAACGATCTGGCCTGGTTCGATTCCAGAGACGCCGTCGCCGAGCCGATCCACCACGCCAACCAGATCCCACCCCGGCGTGAAGGGCACCGGGGGCGTTTCGGGATGAACGCCCTCACGCGCCATTATGTCGGGCAAGGAGACGCCTGCGGCCAGCACTCTCACCCGCACTTCACCATTCTTCGGCTCGGGGCACTCTTCTTCAATTACCCGAAGTTCCTCGGGCCCGCCGTAGTGGCTGACGACGATGCGAGTGTGTCTCATGGACCTCTTCCTGTCTTGCCGGGTGACCCCACCAGTTATAATGAACGGGTTTAAGCACCGTAATACTTTGCTTCAGCATTTTGCAAATCCTTCCCCAATTTTGACATTATCGTCCATAAGTCGCAATCTGGGGAGCCAGAGCGATTACATCTCGGCGGTCGCCATCGATCCGGCCGGGACCATCTATGTCGCCGGCGGAACCACTTCATCCGACTTTCCAATCGTGGGACCCGGCCAGACTGGGAATCACGGTCAGGAGATCTGCTTTCTGGCAAAGATCAGCGCCGACGGTTCGAGGATTCTCCAATCGACCTATTGGGGAGGGAGCGGTACGGACGAACCGGCCGGAATGACCCTCGATCCTGGCGGCAACATAATTCTCTGGGGAAAGACAAACTCCATCGATCTCGAGACGGCTCAAGGCAGCCAGACGGTCTACGGAGGCGGACTCAGCGACGGGTTTGTGAGCGTCTTCAGCAATGACCTGAGTCCATTGTATTCGACCTACCTGGGGGGCGGCGGTGAGGACCGGATCTCCTCGGTAGCCGTCGATGCGCAGACCCGCGAGCTTTTTATCGCCGGCATTACCAGTTCCGAGAATTTTGCGGCTGGCTGCGTGGGAGGCGTGGATTGCGCCTTCGTTTCGTCTTTGATTCTGGAAAATCCGGTTTCCGCGGCTCTACAATCCCAGGTTTCGGTCGGGGGAGCGGCCGCCTATAAGTCGGGTCACGCGCCTGGCAGCCCTATGCCGGCGAAGATCAATGCGCGTTTTCGTGAGATCAGGCTGGTGCGCCGCAACGATGCGGACGATCTGGCGGTGATGGTCGGCGGCGAGTGTGCGCCGGAGGGAGCCTCCGCGGAGTGCAATTCAGGCGCCGTGCTTTATCTACTCGATTCCAATTTGAATACCAAACAATATTGGAATATATCGGGAAACGCGCCCGTTTATCCAGCAGCCATGATTCTGGATGGCCAGGGCAGAATCTGTGTGGCGGGTGATACTGCTGCGTCCGACCTGCCGTTGAGGAATGCGGTTCAGGGTTTTTCTGGAGGCGACTCGGATGCCTTCGTCATGGTTTTCGATCCGGGCACCACACAACTTCAGCTCGTAACTTATCTGGGCGGCAGCAACGCCGACTTTGGCGCCGGAATCGGTTTGGACCCAGGGGGAAACCTGTACGTATGCGGCACGACCTATTCTTCTGATTTTCCAACGCAAAGTGCCACTTATCAACGGCTGCGTGGCCAGTCGAGCGCATTCATCGCCGGGCTCTCCTGGGCGGCCGGTTCAAGCTCCATCCAATTGCCGGTTCTACCGGGCGGAGCAAACGACTACTCAACCCTGGGGAGCGGGGGTGCTACACGAGTCGGTTATGCCGTCCTGGACGCCCCTTCGGAAACGACCCCGTACGCTTCCGCGTTGTTCACGTTCGAGCAGAACGGATTCGTCGTCAGTGAAGTAGGAGTGCCCGCAACGCCATCGGCGCTCTCGAGCCAGATCTTCATCGATTACCGACCGAGCGCTTCCCTCAAAGATCATGTCGATGTTTCAACGGGATTTGCCATCGTAAATCCAAACGATCTGCCGGCGGCAATCAGCTACCGGTTGCGCGGCCGCGACGGATCCGTGGTAGCAAGCGGACACGGAACCTTCCCCGCACACGCACACACCGCAAAGATGATCGATCAAATTGCGGACCTGGCACCCGATCTCGTCCTTCCGGCGGACTTTGCCACTGGCTACCAGTTTGGTTCGTTGCAGATCGACAGCGACCATCCCGTTGCTGTCCTTGGGCTTCGCCTCACCAACAATCAGCGAGGCGAGGTCGTGATAACCACTTTGCCGTCGTCCGATCCGACCGCCAAACCTTCCTCCGAACCACTCTATTTCGCTCAGTTCGCCGACGGAGGCGGTTACCGGACCGCGGTGATTCTGATGAATACCGGCACATCGGAAGAGAGAGGTTCGATATCGTTCCGTGGAGATAACGGCGCAGCGCTGATGGTCCAGAGCGAGGGAGTTTCAAAATCGTCATTTGCCTACACCATTCCTCCCGGCGGCATTTATCGCATGCAAACGGACGGGGCGCCGAGCAAGGTGGCCGTAGGCTGGATTCAAGTGCAGCCGGATCAAGGCTCGGCGGCTCCCAGCGGATCCGGTCTCTTCGGCTACTCGGTAAACGGTATCCTGGTAACCGAGGCCGGCGTTCCTTCGCAGGCGCCTTCGACTTGCGTTCGACTGTATCTGGATCGGACCAACGGCCACGATACCGGCGTAGCCATTGCCAATCCTTCGGGAGCGCCCATCACCATTTCGCCGACCGCTTACCAACCCGATGGAATCGTTCGTGAGGCCGGAGGGGCAACCTGGGACGGAACCTTTGCAATTGCAGGAAATGGGCACCGGTCGGGATTCGGCACGGATTGGCTAAGCTGGCCGTACGGTCGAGGCAATGAATTCAAGGGAGTGATGGAGATACGATCGCAGCAGCCGTTCGTGGCTATGGCGCTGCGTTCGCTGGTCAACGGCAGAGGTGAGATGCTTTACACTACTCTCCCGATCGCCGATTATTTGCGTCCCGCGCCGCCCAATGCAATTTTCCCTCAGATCGCCGCCGGCGGCGGCTACCGCACCAAATTCATCTTCATCAACACGAGTGGGACAACAGCCCTGACAACATTGAGGTTATTCGCGAATGACGGCACCTTTCTCCCACTCGGAAAATAGATCCAGGGAATTATGGTGACAGGTTGACAACCTGGTGCCATTTTTCCTGCCTTACTAAGCGCAGCGTCATGAGTACGTGACAAAACTGGACCACAAAGATCACGAAGTACACGTTGGCATGCGGGGACGGGGCCGTACGCACGATTCTGGTATGTTGGGTGTCGCTGAGGCCCCTTTTGCGGCCGGCTACCGCGAGCCGGTGGCGCTTGGATTGATTGGTGTTATGCCAAAAGCTTTATGTGCTTGTATCGGTGCTGCATGTTTTGCTTGTGGTTGTACGGCATAAGTTGCTTGTAATGATGCAACATGATAGGCTTGTAATTGACCAAATTGGATGGGAGGCTCCATGGCAGCCCCGAATGAAAAGCTCGCTGACTCTCTCGATGTACTCAAGGCGCTCCAGGAGAAGGGCAGGCGTGTTTTCCGGTCAGACGACTTGAGCCGGATTCACCGCGAGCGTCTGGTGGCGAATGGTTTCCTGCAGGAGGTGATGAAAGGCTGGCTGGTCTCCACCGGCCCAGGCGCACGGCCAGGCGACAGCACGCCCTGGTATGCGTCATTCTGGGAATTCTGCGCGCGTTATTGCCGAGAGCGTTTTGGCGGCGAATGGTTCCTGTCGGCGGAGCAGTCGCTTTGGTTGCACGGAGAAAAGACGGTCATCCCGCAGCAGGTGGTGGTGTGCAGCCCCAAGGGTACCAACCACGCCATCGAGCTTCTCTTTGGCACTTCGCTTTACGATTTGAAGGTGCCCGTGATGCCCGCGTCGGCAGACCTTGTGGAAAGGGATGGATTGCAGCTGTTCTCGCCGGCGGCGGCGCTGGTCAGAGTGGCGAAATCATTCCTTGCTCGCAATCCGGTCGAGGCGCAAGTGGTCCTGACCAATCTCGGCGATGACGCGGATCTGCTACGGCTGTTGCTGAACGGTGGGCACTCCGTAAAAGCCGGCTGCCTGGCCGGAGCATTCCGGCAAATGGGACGGTCCGAACTGGCGGACGAAATAATCGGCGCGATGAAGAGTGCCGGCTACGATGTGCGGGAGAACAATCCCTTCGAGCCGGCAAAGGTTTTCGGCGCGCAGGCCGGCGGCGTGGCCTCCATCGTGAAACGTATCCAGATGCTCTGGGAATCAGCCCGCCCTGGCATCATCGAAACGTTTCCCAAAGCGCCGGGGCTGCCGAAGGATGGGAGTGCTTATCTCCGCCACATCGACGAGATCTACAAGAGCGATGCGTATCATTCACTCTCCATCGAAGGTTACTCGGTCACGCCGGATGTGATCGAGAAAGTCAGGCAAGGAAATTGGAGCCCGGAGAAGGACGACGCGGACCGCAAGAGCCGCGATGCGCTGGCAGCTTGGGGATACTGGCAGGCATTTCAGCTGGTAAAGGCAGCCGTACAGAAAGTGATTGCGGGAGACAATCCCGGCGCGCTTGCGCGCGGCACGCACAAGGAGTGGTATCGTGAATTGTTTCAGCCTTGCGTCAGGGCGGGCCTGATCGAACCCGGTGCGCTGGCCGGATACCGTAAAAATCCCGTTTATCTGCGCAGCTCGCGCTATGTGCCGCCCCGGTGGGAAGTCGTGGGCGATGCCATGACCGCGCTCTTCGACCTGCTCGAACAGGAAACGGAACCCGGCGTGCGCGCCGTGCTTGGGCACTGGCTGTTTGGTTATATCCATCCCTACGCGGACGGCAACGGGCGGATCGCACGCTTCCTGATGAATGTGATGCTGGCTTCGGGAGGTTATCCGTGGACAGTCATTCGCGTCGAGGATCGCACCTCCTATCTTGAAGCACTGGACCGCGCCAGCATCGACACGGATATTAAGCCGTTCGCGGAGTTTGTTGCGCAGTGCGTAAAATGGTCCCTTAAGCACCGCAATCCGAAGTTTTCGAAATCCGAAAAGAAATAGCGGGGGCGAGCCTGAGGTTCCCGCCTCGCGCCGTCGCGCGAACAGCCAATGCGGTTACGCTTCGGTTTTGACCTCGCGCAAGTTAGAAACAAGGACGTGCAGGCGCCGTGCCCAGGTTTCCAGCGCTTCCCGTTTTTCGGTGTCGTAGGAGTAGCGGTCATAAATGCCTGTCACATCATCGTCCAATAAGATCGATCTTTATTACGCATGAATGTCCGCGGATCGTTCACTCGAATCAGCAAAAAGAATCCGGCAGTCGTTCAGGCAAAGGGACGGTGCCGCGCGCGTGAGCAAGCGTTGCAGTTCGTGCCAAGGGAACGAAAGGCTCCGCTCGCCCACGCTCGCGGAGCTGTTGGCGCGTTCGGACGCTGCCCTGGTCCACCTGTATTCCCGCCGCGCCGGAGACGCGGGAGGACAATATAGACTGCTGTCTCTTTTTTTATTGACGGAACATAGACAAAGGTCTATAAAGTTGTCAACTCTCACTTCCTGCGGCTCTTTACCAGATCGAAAGGCTGAGGCATGACCCACAAAAAGGTACCTGCAGCGGAGCTCGAGGTTCTTGCCTGCCTGAAACACTTGGGACAAGCAACGGCAAGAGAGATCCGGGAGACCATGCATCCATACAGGCCGATGGCTCACGGCTCGGTTGTGAATCTGCTCAAGCGGCTCCAGGCCAAGGCGCTGGTCACCAAGAAAAGGGGAAGGTCGGCAAGGCCTTCGTTTACGCCCCGACCCAGGCCGCCGGGGCCATTTACCGGAATGTAATGAAGCGGTTGTTGAACCGGGTGTTTGGCGGCGACAGCTTGTCCTTGGTAGCATCGCTGTTTGAAACCAAGCCGCCCGATTCCGAACAGATCAGCAGACTTGAAGACCTGCTCGCTGAATTGAAGGAAAAGCAGCGGCGGAAGGATTCGCCATGATCCATGCCCTCAATCTGAGCGCCGAAATCTGGTTCCGCTATCTTGCCAGTGCCGCGCTGCAATCGACGCTCGTGGCGTCAATCGTTCTCGGAGCAGTCTGGGCAGGGCGGCGCTGGCCGCCTGCCCTGCGCCATGCCTTGCTGATGCTGGCGGTGCTCAAATTCGCATTTCCCCCGACCCTATCACTCCCCACCGGGATATTCAGCCGGTTCACGCCGCGAACAGGTGTAGCGGCCCCGCTGTTGGCAATGGCGGCAGAGAAAAGAACAACGCGGAATTTGCGTGCGGGATGTCCGCGCTCGGCTGCAAATCGGCCGTTGAACAGCCGTGATGATCAGGCGAGAGACATGCCTGCTGAAGCATGATGCGATGCGGGCGTGACGCCCGCGGTCCCAGGAGGAGGACCCCATGAGGTACCTTTGCCATCTTCTGCTTGTTGGGAGCGGCATGCTGTGCTTCCTGACCAGCGTCGGTTTTCAACAGCAGGCGCTCCCCGGCCATTCGCCGCAAACTGCCGCAAAGAGCAAGGATCCCTCTCAGGATCAGTTAATACGCGTGCATGTCCGTCTCGTGCCGGTAACCGTGATCGTGACCGATGCCAAGGATCGCCCGGTCACGGATCTCAAGGCGGAAGATTTTCAACTCCTGGAGAACGGGAAGCCACAGGAGATCCGGCATTTCGTGATTCAAAGACTCGCTGCGGCCGCGCCGGAACCGGTCCGTCCCCTGGTTCGCGACGGTGAATTTGCGCCGCAGGGTGCGCGCACTTTCCTCTTCCTGATGGGATATGGCCGGATCCAGCTTCCGTTCAACAGCGTTGATGCCTTGATACGGTTCGTGCGCGAAGATCTCCTTCCCCAGGACAGAGTGGCGCTGTTTGCCTACAATCGCGCAACCCAGTTCACCACCGATCACGAGAAGATCGCGCAATTCCTCGAGCGCTTCAAGAAACTGCATGAGTGGGTTGCGGCGCTGATGGAACAGCGGATGAGCGGTCTTGCCGCAATCTACGGCAGCAGGGAACTGCCGAAGGAATGTCTGGCATACATTGATGAGATCTTTGCCGATCCCGGTGGGTCGCGTCCCCGCCACCCGAGCCCGGCTCAGGTGGCGGACAAGACGAAAATGACCACCGAAGCGGACCGGGCCACCGAGACGCTGCTGCGCAAGGCGGTCGTTGACGAGGCGGCAAAGGCAGAGGATCCCGGCGCCGCTCTTCGACAGGCTATGATGCAGTTTGACACACTGGCCGCGCAATCCATCACCGACCTCCCGTTCTCCGAATATGCAGCGAATTTCGGGTCAACCATGGATGATCTGCAGAACATCTATACCGCGATCGATTATCTGCGCTATATGGACGGCGAAAAGCACCTGGTCTTTTTTACTCCCAACGGAATCTTCCTCCCGAGGGCGGAATACGACGATAATATCGTCGCGTTTGCCAACGATGCGCGCGTGGCGATTGACACTTTCCAGACTGGAGGTCTCTCACGCGGCGGCGCCGGCTGGGAGACGCGCCTTC
The DNA here is from genome assembly GCA_020072565.1 of Terriglobia bacterium. Classification (NCBI taxonomy): domain Bacteria; kingdom Pseudomonadati; phylum Acidobacteriota; class Terriglobia; species Terriglobia bacterium. The sequence continues at coordinate 15,486 of JAIQGI010000064.1, read as the reverse complement.
CCATCCAGACTCTGCGCACCATCTCCGAGCTTACCGGCGGCCAGTCCTCCCTTCATCAGCGGGTGGAAACGACGCTCAACCGGCTGAATCAGACCACCCGCGCGAGCTACCTGCTCGGGTACTATCCCAAGGATGAAAACTGGGATGGGAAATATCGGCGCATCGAGGTTAAGGTCAACCGTCCAGGCCTGACCCTGGCCTTCCGGCACGGCTATTATGCCCGCGATTCGATGCCGCCAATGGATGCTGCGGAACTGCTGTCTTACCGGCGCATCACAGCAGCCGGCGCCCGCATCGCCGAAATCAACGACCTCGCTTTTCAGGTCAATGCCGCTCAGATTGATCCTCTGGCCCCCGAAATCAAGGTAGACCTCTCGGTGGCGCCTCAGGACATCGATCTTACCGTCATCAACGGTTTGCATACGGGTGAACTGCGAGTGGCAGTCTTCTATGCGGATAAAGCGGGCAATTATCTCGGCGATGTTTGGAAAACCGTCGCCCTCAAATTGAGAGAGGAGTCCTATTCGCAGTATTTGCAGACGGGAATCCCATTCACTGTATCGGTGCCGGCAAAAGCGCCAATGCAGATCCTCAAAGTCATTATCTATGATCTGGGAAGCGACCGGCTGGGCAGCAAACTGATCAAAATAAAGTGAGTGGTTCCGTTCTTGAGGCCTGACTATGAAATGGTCTCGATGGGCTTTATCGTTGTTGAGTTTGGCGATTTCTGGCTCATCTGTGGGCAGTCCTGCGGTTGGAAATCCATGCCTTCAGCGCAGCGGCCAGGGAGTTCGAGATAACTATAAACTGAAAGTTGACGTAGCCCTGGTCACTGTCGATGCCACTGTGCGCGACAGCCGGGGCACCATCGTCGACGGACTGCAGATCCCTGATTTCGCGATCTATGATAACGGAGTCCTCCAGGAGATCACCCATCTGTCGCGCGACCAGCTCCCTCTGGCCGTGGCCCTTGTAGTCGATTGCAGCCCGAGCATCAGCCGGTATTTGAAGGAACTGCGTACTGCCGCGCTGGCGGCACTCGCTCTGCTAAAGCCGGAGGACCAGGTCGTACTTTTCTCACTCGGCCTCTGTCCGGTACGGCTCACGAATCTCACCTCGGATCACGGCCAGGTAGTCGACAAAATCGGCAGACTCGAACTCGACACGGGCACGAATATTTATGATGCGCTGGCAGTGTCGGCGCGTTACTTGCGAGAAGCAGCGCCGGATCGACGGCACGCTATTATCCTGATCTCCGATGATTATTCGGAAATGTCGCACTATACCGCGCCGGAAACGTTACAGGAGATGTTGACGGCTTCGGTCACTCTTTTCAACATCAAGACTTTAGGCGATAACGGATTCGTCGGCCGGGCGAAATTTTCTGTAAACGGAATGCCGTTGGACGAGGCAAAGGTCTTGCCAAACACCAATCTCACGATACCAGGCCTCATCGAACGGATTGCAAGGGAAACCGGGGGCACGGTTTTCAATCTGGGGAGCGGCGGCAAGCTGTCCCAAGCGTTCGAAACGGCAATTAACAATCTGAAACTGCAGTATACGCTTGGCTTCACACCGTTGGAGGCCCGCGGTGGTGAGGGTTTTCACCAGTTGCAGGTGAAACTGAGTGGTGCCAGACCGTGTCCCGGCTGCAAGGTGCAAGCCCGCAGCGGTTACTATCGGCTCGCCTCATCTGTCAGCCGGAATGCAATCGAATCGACCGCAACCCTGTTTGACTGCGAGGAATTTAAAACCGCATTGGAAAACAAGGTCATTTCCATGGCAGCCTCCAACTCGTATGAACTGCATGCCGTGTTTTTCCAGGCAGCCACCGGGAAGGAAACCGGCCCTGACGGCATGCCGCAGATACGGGTGCGCTTGAAAATCGATTCCTCCTCCGTTCATTTCAAGACGGTCGGGGACTTGCACTCGGTCCGGCTACGCGTGGGGATCGTCTATGCGGACTCCAAAGGGAATGACCTCGGTTCGGAGAACGGTGAGATCAATCTGAAATTGGGCGAGGGCGATTACGCCGAAGTCAAGCGCTGGGGCATCCCTTTTGCCGCGACGGTTCCTCTCAAGGTTCCGAAGGAGGTCCTCAAGATCGTTGTCTTGGATCCGGCCGCCGGCAAGGTGGGCAGCAAGTTTTTAAAGGTGAAGTAGCAGTGGCGCCGAAGGCGCCTTTGAAGTGCGGCGGCCTGCCGCCGCTTTGAAAGCGAATTGATCGCAACTTCAGTGTTTCTATCGCCGTACCGCCATGAAGGCGGCGCCTGGGCACCGCACTCCAAGGCGCTCTTCGGGCGCTGATAACAACCGTTGGACACCCTTTTCAGCCCGACCGAGAACTCAAACCGGAAAATCGTTCCAATAATGTTAACATTGGGGCTTCGGCCCCAGCTAGGCAGCATTTTATAGCCAACCTGTGTTCCCGGATCCAGTTTTCTTGCTCACCTACCTCTTGTTGCAGATGGGGGGAATTCGAGGATAAGTTCATCGCCGCCCTCAACGCGAAGCCGAAAGAGCCCTATAAGGATATTGCCTATGCCAAAGCCTTGTGGAGATTGCGGGTGTGGGCCCAGGCCTTCTTTAGGGAAATCGGCATTGCCGGGAGAAAGGTCGGCATGAAATCCACCGTCGTCGAGGCGTTGTGGAAGTTCAAGTTCATGATTCAAGAGAGGAATCAGGAAGAACTCAACAGATTGGTCGACAGCAAAGGCTGGCCAAGAGTCGGCGTTGTAGGAAGGGAAGCGGCCATGGCCGCCTACCTTTTTTCTTTGCAGGGATTCGCGGCGGCGAGATAATGCCTGTAATTCAGGAGCGAACGTGTACTTACCATTGCGCAGAACCGTCGTGGCTTCCATGCTGTGTCTATGCTGCGTTTGCCCGCAGCACCTCGGAGGGAAAGATGTATCAAAGGCAAAGGCACCGAAATTGGATTATTTCTATATCGTATTTCATGATTATTCGCCGCTTTGGTCTGACTACATCCTCGATGTTCGAGCGAAAAAGGGCGACGTAATCATTCGGAACATTAAGGTCGGTGCCCTGGACGTCAAGGCCGTCGAAGCAACAATGAAGGACATGACCCCATTGAAATTGGTGGGCGACCTCAATCCCTGTTTCTTTCCAGCGGACTATGAACACAATCAGTCGGCCGTCCTCGATTTGTCCAGAATTAGTATTGTTGCGAGCTGCAGCGGCAAGGAGAGGATTCACCTTCTGCCGTCTCGAGATAGAGTCGACTTGGACCGTCTCAAAAAGGAAGCGCCAGGACTTGCCGCCCTTTATGATCTATCCAATCTTGTGCAAAAGGCCGCGTTTGGCGAGGCACCCATATTTTTTAATATCTCTGAAAAACAAAATGGCGAGCTGCGGCGCTTTGGCGAATCCCTGGTTCCCGACCTTCTGAGCGGCAAATATGATATGGCTTTTCTTAGATACTGCGGACGGAAGGAGCGCTCGAACGAACCGTTCTGTGATCCACATTCTGCGCGTACAAAGCTTCTGATTCTAAATCAAACAGACATCAATGCGCCCCAAGGATCAGTTAAACTGATGGATGCGGAGAATTTCCATTTCATCAACTATGTGGTGCCAGAGTATCCGAGGTTGGCACAGCGCGCACGAGTTGAGCAATACGTTAGCTTGGAACTATGGATCGATCCCGCGACCGGAAAGCCAGCCAAAGCCGTTGTCCTGAAAGGCCATCCTATGCTCGACGAGAGCGCCGTCAATGCCGCGCTTCAATGGCAATTCGACTTGTCCTCTCAAAAAGTGGATCAACCGATCAGACTTACCCTGGGCTACCTCCTCGAACGCTGGCAAAAACGGTGATCTGCAAGGAGTTCTGGAGACAGGCGCCGAAACCTCGGAATACATCTCGCGTAGCTAACCTGGCTGCCCCCTCCTGGAGCGTCGGGACCCGCCCGTGAAAGCCCTCCGACGCCCGACAAGATCCTCGCTTTGCCGTCGGACACCCTGTGCCGGCAGCCAATCGGATCGACGGGAAGTGGCCGGTTGAATTCAAACCTTCTGCCCGGGACCATACGTCGCAGTTACCATCGGGTCAGGCCCCCGAGACGCCTATGGCAAGCTGGTTGCCGTACCGATGATGAACCGCGTAGAGTGCTCGCTGCGTGCACCGGACCCAGTTGGCCACCTATTCCGAAGTCGGAGATGGTTCCTGGTTATACTGTCCCCCGGTTACGTCTTCAGCCAGAACCACGCGTGCATTGCCGGGACAGTACAACCAGGTAGCCTATTCCCTCCCGCCTATGGTGAGGTGTGCAACAATTCGGTATCCTGCCCTCCTGGTGAGAGTAACAATCCTTCCCCGGACGAGATCTCGGCAGACATTTTCCCGGAAGTTGACATGAGATCCGTCCGATCGCAATTGTTCTTCTCCGCATAGCTCGAGTCGCCCCCCTTCGCCAAGAGGCTAGTCTCTCGGACGCTGCCCCTGTGCCCCGCGTCAGGCATGGCGTCGATGCGCAAGGTCACTTCACCTTTAACATCGCCTTGCTGCTTGTAGCTTTTCCGAAACCATTCTTTGCGACAACCGTATAGGCGACTGCATCTTTGAGGCTTACCTTCTCCAAGGTCAGTGTTGCCTTCGTTGCACCGCTGATCGGTTTGCCATTTTTTAACCACTGATAGCTTGCTTCCGGAATAGCCGCTACTTTGATGCGGAAAACAGCCCTCTGTCCTGTTTTTGCCGTTACTGATTCCGGCTGCCCCAGAATCACCGGAGGCATTGTCGGATTCCATCCGCCAAGCACGTAAGCCGGATCCCGGTAGCGGGCGATGATCGCGGCATCCTTTTTCATGATCAGCTGCCGCGAAACCGGGTGACGCAGACCGACGTCAACCGGTTTTCCATCATTCAAGCCGGTGCTGTTATATTCCCAATAGTGAATACTCGACGCATCACCGCCAATTGGTCCCCAGCCGGCGGGATCGATTCCTTCAAGTGCGCAATTGATCAACACGGCTTCGCTATAGGGATAATTCTTGCCGCCATTGGTTGGAGCCCGGGCAATCACCGTTTTTTGGTTTCCCCTCGTTTGAAATTTGCAGTCCACGAAAACGTTGCCGTGGTTGTCAGAGGTGTTGCGGATCCACATGAAGGGGCCCACGGAACTCAACTCGCAGTTCTTGAAAAACGCAGGCCCGCGCCCGAGTATGGTGTCCCCGTCACCCAGAATGCGGGAATCGACGAAGTAGGCCGAGCCGTTCGATTGCAGGGCATCACCCGAGCCGACGATGTTGACATTGCTGACGATGATCTCCTCGCCATTCAGAAGCAGGCCTTCAGCCTGGCCGAACGCGGTCGTCTTAATCGTTAGATTTACGAGATGAATTCTCCTGCAGTGATCCACCGCAAAGGCTGCTCGGCGTGACGGAAACGTTCCGGGCATCTCATTCGTTCTGACGTTCTCGGGATGTGGATTGAAAACTTCGTTGTTGGCATAAAAAACCATCACCTTGTCCCGGTCTTCACCGACGATCGTGAGATTGGCCTTGTTGCGAAAATATACAATTTCTTCATACGCTCCGTTCTTGACGAAGATGGTGACCGGTTTGGGATTATAGTCCGGAATGAAATCCATGGCGCCCTGCACGGTGTTGAAATCCGCGGTGCCATCCGCGCTGACCGAAAATCTGTCAGAACCGGCAGACGGCGGCGACTCTCGCGTTGTGAATCTCCAGCCGGTTTTCCCAATGATCCCAGTGAAGCTGTTGTCCTTCAAGATCAGCACTCCCGGATCCACCTTCACGTAAAATGTTCTGCCATATTCCATGAGATTGTTGTGTGGGTAGACAGTTGCTGTTTTGTCGTGGATGATCACCGGGTAAAAATGAAAGGCGTCGCTGAAGCCTCCGATGATGGTCAGCTGATATTTGTCCGAGGTCGGGACCGCAGCGCCCGAAGGAGTTCCCGGTTTTGTATTGGCATTCGTAAAGTGACCTGGGACATATTGATAGGGGACGGGCGTATAGATTGCCGAAGGGGCAGGGGTCGGCGCCGTCGGCCCCGGCGGAATGCTTACATCAAGGAGATCGACCAGTCGTCCGTCTGCCGCGTCATAAATTCTGATCTGCCCCGAATTGCCTAAGGTGGGCGCACTCTGGAAGGTAAGCTGCAGGTGCGTGTCCGGATTTACCTTTTTTGCCATATCCGCCGGGAAGCGGTCAACCATCTTCAATTCCACTGGAGGGACGGGCGGCAGGAAGGCAAAGCATGCGCCTACCAGGCATACTATCAGGGGGCGAATCAATCGTCTCATGGGATCGAAACCTCCAATGCCAAGTCCTATGCCGCCTGGAGTAAGAAACCGCGACGATGCATCGCATGTGAAGCCACCCCCATCTTAACTCAGCGGCCGCAATTTTAGCGATTTTTCTCCCCGGGAGCGCCGGCTTCCGGCCCAATGCCGCATATTTTCGATGAGAGTGCGAATGAGATGCCGATTGAAAGACGGCCTTCTGGAGATTCCCTTCCAGCCGGGTTCTTCCCGGTTCGGATATTGCATCTTATCAGCAGTGGAGGGGCCTGCCTGCAGGGGGGTGCGCCCGGAGGGTGAGAACAGTAGCCAGCTTGTCCTTCCTATGTGCCCGGCACAGTCAGTGTATTGCAGATGCAGTTCAGGAATTCTCGTCGGTCGAGATCCCTATAGGCGCACCTTTCCCTGATGCCATGAGTTTATACAGTCCTGCCTCGTGCAGTAGCAGACCTTAGAACTCACTGCTTGACCTGATCTCTCAGATGAGATTCAATCTCTCGAAGCCTCAAAAGGCTGGCAAGTGGAACAGGAAGACCCAATCCCCTTCCCGACCTCTTACACGGGAAGGGGACGGCGCGCGAAACGTCTATTTCTTGATGCGGTCGTGATATCTGGCTACGTATCCGGACAGATTGCCCGGATCGGATGAAAAGGCTCCTACGGAGTTCGTTGGCGCAGGCGTGGGATCCGCCTGCCAAACGTACACCGCCCATCTGCCATCAGGCAAGAATGGCTGGTCTATCGAAGTCCATTCATATACATCACCGCCCCATTCGAAGATTAATTTTTTCCCTTGAATGTACCCTGCAACCACCGCCCCAGGGAACGGACGATATGAGAGCAACAGGAGCCCCGTCACCGGGCTCTAGAAACTCACAAACTGGAGAATCCTCCCGTTTAAATCTTCAATGCTGGATAGTCCTCCACCTCTGTTAAGGAGTTCGTTATAGTTCTTGTTCCACATGCTGTCGGAAGACCCAAATGTCTTTATCAACGCAGGATAATCCAACACAGGATCTTTTACTTGAATTGTTGGAATGAGCCGAACAGCAAGCCTCTTTTCACTGGCAACGCTGGTAGCCAGTTCTACAATGCCTTCTTCGTAGTTCTTCAGCGGCAGAGTTTTGGTCAATAGCACTCGGCTGATATTCCTGTCAGTAATTGTTATTTCAAACACCATGCCATTTGCATCCAACTGCGCGAGTTTAGCATCCACACCAATCAGCAATCCGTTCAATCCAAATCCCGACTTGCTCGTGTGGCCAACCTTCAGCCCCCCTACCCCGCCACCTCCACCAGATGCGGAGCGGATTCCCCCGCCTGGCGAGATCTCCACCAAATCCTCTCTCAAATTCACCGTGAGTACGGACTCCCGGTTAAGGTCGAGCCTTGGCTTGGAGTTCTGAGATTCAGCTCCTGCTCCAGCACCAAAAACTTGTGCGGAGCAGATAGTCGGAAAGGCAATTACGACGATGCTCAAGACGGCAAAGAACACTGATGGTCTTTTTTTCATGATGTCACCTCCGTGCAGGGTCGTAGAAACCTCCTGCGTCAATTGTGGGCGTTTGGTTCAGGCGGTATTCATTGTCTGTGACCATTTGGGTCACCCGTCCTTTGCCAAAACCCCGTCCGCATTGAAAACGTTGACGTTTTTGTCTCAAGCTGGCAGCCTTGGCATCCATGATGGAAACCCTCTTTTATCTGATAGCCTCTCTCAGATGTCTGTTCAGGGATCGACGCGAATTGGCCCTCGAAAACCTAGCCCTGCGACAACAGCTTGCTATTCTGGCTCGGACTCACCCCCGCCGGCGCCTGCGGAAAACGGATCGGCTATTCTGGCTCTGGCTCTCCCGAATGTGGAAAAACTGGCAGGAATCGTTGATCGTCGTTAAGCCGGATACGGTCGTTCGATGGCATCGGAAAGGGTTTGCTCCTTATTGGACGCGGCGGTCGAGAGAAAACCGCACCGGCCGTCCGGGAACCGGGAAAGAGATCAGGGATTTGATCCGGAAGATTGCGTTGGCCAATCCGCTTTGGGGGAGCCCGCGAATTCACGGCGAACTGCTGAAACTCGGGATGGACATCTCGGAGCGGACTGTCGCCCGGCGCATGCCGAAGAGGAAGAAACCGCCATCACAAAGCTGGCGCGCATTCCTGGACAATCATCTCAAGGACCTGGTTTCGATCGATTTTCTCGTAGTGCCCACGGCGACGTTTCGAGTCCTATTTGTGTTGATTGTCCCGGCTCACCAACGCCGACGCGTCGTACACTTCAACGTGACTGAACATCCCACAGCGCTTTGGACGGCGGAGCAGATTATCCAGGCGTTTCCTGACGGGACCGAGCCTCGGTTTTTGCTGCGGGATCGTGACGGAGTCTACGGGAAAGATTTCAGAGAGCGCGTGAAGGCGATGGGTATTGAAGAAGTCATCACCGCGCCGCGGAGCCCTTGGCAAATCCTTTCGCTGAGCGCCCACTTGGGACGGTGCGGCGCGACTGCCTCAACCATGTGATCGTGCTGGGAGAAACCCATCTTCGTCGGACGTTAACAACGAAGAAATGGACAGCCATTTTTCCAAAACAAACGATGGGTGTCCAAGTCCTTTTTGGATTCAGGTCAAAAACGGACAACGAGTTGAACGTCCCCAATTTCCCGCCCTTCGCGCCCGTCACTCTCCTCAATCGCAACGCAGCGTTTGCACGGGCTCCACGCTCACGGCCCGTTTTGCCGGCACCCACGCTGAAGCGATCGCCGCGGCTATTACCACCAGAGCGCCGGCGATATAGCCGGCCGGATCGAAAACGTCGAGTTGCGTCATGGAGAAGGTAATCCCGGCCCGGTACCAGCCGTAATGGGCTGTCACCCGCGCCAACGCCAGCGCTGCCACCGTGCCGAGGCCCGCGCCAACCGCAACCAGCCGCAATGACTGCCACAGCACCATGCCTGTCACGCGCGCCTGGCCCGCTCCCAGCGCCATTCGAATTCCGAATTCCTTCCTTCGCTGCGCAACCGTGTACGAGCACACGCCGAAAATGCCGGAGACGGTCAGCGCCAGCGCCAGCGCGCCCAGAAATCCGGCGATCGCGAGCAACGCCCGGTAGGGGTATAGGTACCTGTCCAACGACGTTTGCACAGGATTCAACGCGCCGTTAGGTAGGCGCACCACCTCATTCAGCGCCTTTTCCAGCGTGCGGCGCCCGGAATTGGGGTCGCCGGTCATCCGCACGATGATCATAGAGTAGCTCTGTGTTCGCAGCCCGGCTGGGAAATAAACCACGCCTTGCGCCCGTCCATCGGGCCCGTCCGTATCCAAAAGAAAGCGCGAATCCCGCACGACGCCCACTACCCGCACGAAGCGAAAGGGCGGTTCACCCAATGGCTTCGATTCTCCCTGCTCCGAAAGATCCAGCAACTGTCCCAACGCATCGCCGCGGAACCAGAGACGCTGGGCCGCGGCTTCGCTGACAATCGCCACCGGCGCTTCGGTCTCAGCCTCCTCCGTAGAGAAATTCCGCCCGCGAATCGGCACGCGGAGGATGTTGAAGTACTCCGGCGAAACCCGATTGAACGGTATGCCGGCGATTCGGGTTCCGCTCTTGAATTTCGGCTGCTTCCATCTCGGTGACCACTTTTGCCCCGGAGCGAAGCGGCAAACGCCCACCGGTTCCTTCTCCGGAAGCGATGTCAGCCGTTCCAACATAATTCGGCCCACTGTCGAGCCGGAGATTAGGTCGGAATCCGAGACCCTGCGTATGGGCATGATCGTGAAGACTCCGCCCATATCGGCACCAACATCTTGTGAGACGATACGCCGTTCACCGCGCAGCGTCACTCCCGCCGATATCAGGAGCAGCGCGCACACCGTCACCTGCGCGACCACCAGCGCGCTGCGCAGGCGGGCGGGGCGGTAGTCGGCGAATTCGCCGCGATTCACCTCCACCAGACGGGAGCGCAGCGTGTGGAGGGCGGGAACCAGGCCGAATACGAGCGTTGCTGCGCTGGCGATTCCCAGCAGAAAGACGAACACCCGCCAGTCCGGCGCGCTGTTCCAGAGCGTGAGTTGCCATCTGTTGTTGGTTATATGCAGAACGTTAACTTGAAGCCAGAACGCGGCCCGGATGACGCCGTGGGCCACCCAGTAGGCCGCCACCGCGGCCGGAACCGCCAGCAGCAGCCCCTCCGTCAGGAGCTGGCGGAGCATTCTCGCGCGGCCCGCGCCGAGCGCGATGCGGATTCCGATTTCGCGCTGCCGCGCCAGTCCGCGCGCCAGCATCATGTTGGAAACGTTTGCGCAGGCGATCAGTAAGATCAGCCCGAAGGCGGCGAAGACCGGCAAGAACACCTGGATGCTGTCCCGGTTGAGCTGATAAATGGACGCGCTCTGCTGAAGCGTTGCGCTCTCCGGCTGCTTCCCGTACCGCCAGGTGGGATAGACCTGGCGGCCATAAGCCGCCAATGCCGCCTCGGCGCCTTCCCGCGTCATCCCGGGCCTGAGACGTCCCACCACGGACAACTCCTCGGGCTCCGTCCCGCGGGAAAGGTCGAAAACGCCGGAAAGCGGCAGCGAAACCCAGAAATCGATGCGCCTTTCCTCGAGACCGTTGAACTCCGGGCAAGCGACGCCGACCACCTCGACGGGCTTGTTGCCGAGCCGCACTGTGCGTCCCACCGCGTTGGGGTCGGCGCCGAGCACGCTTTTCCAGGCGGCGAAGCTGGCCACGGCTACGGTGTCGCCCGGCACGTCGTCGCTTTCCAGGATCGGGCGGCCCATACAGATGCGCCCGCCCAGCATGGTGAAATAGTTGCCCGTGACCGCCTGCACGGACTTAATCGTCTCCGTCCCGGAGTCCACGTCGGCGAAACCCAGGACATCGGAGAATGCCCCGTTCCGCCGGCGGAAATCCTTGAACGCGCTCCAGCTGAACGGCCGCGTCTGGTATTGTCCCTTTGTCTCACCCCAGCCGAGGAACGAATACAGCGAGTAGGGTTCCTTCACCGCGAAAGGCCGCAGCACCAGGGCGTTGAACACGCTGAAGGCGGTCGCCAGCATTCCCAACCCCAGGGCCAGCGTGCAGATCACGGTCAGCGCGAAGCCCGGGGTTCTGCGAAAACCGCGCAGCGCGAAGCGCACGTCCTGCGCCACGGACTCGATCCAGGCAAAACGCCACACGGCGCGGCTGTCTTCGAGGGCGATCGCCTCGCTTCCGAATGCCAGGTTCGCTTCGCGCCTGGCGCCCTCGGGGGTGGCGCCCGCACGCAGGGCAGCGTTCTCCGCCATTTCGCGGTGAAGCCGAAGCTCCTCGGCAAGGTCGGCGTCGAGCCGGCGACGGCGCGCCAGGTAGCGTATGCGATTCCGGAGTCTCACGCAGAATCCTCCATTACTCGCGCTATGGCGGCCAGCAGGGAGTCGAAGCTGCGCTTCTCCGCCGCCAGCCGTTTGCGGCCCGCCGGCGTGATCCGATAGTATCGCGCCCGGCGGTTGTTTTCCGAGGCGCCCCATTCGGCTTCGACGTACCCGTCCAGCAGCAGGCGTTGCAGCGCCGGGTAGAGCGAGCCTTCGCCGGTCCGCAGCGCGCCCTGGGAGACCTGCTGGATATGTTGCGCGATGCCCCAGCCGTGGTTGGCGCCGCGGCTGAGCGTCTTCAAAACGAGCATTTCGAGCGTGCCCGGAAGGAAATCAGGTTTCGAATTCTGTTTCATGTCTCCCCATCGATCGTCGATAGGAGACTGACAGAATACTCCACCTCTGTCAATAATTTTGAAAATTCGTATCTGCTTGTGCACCTCGTTTAATCCAGCAATCTTTGCGGCATTGGGGTCGGACCACGACAAATAACGGGTGCAACAAAACAAACACTGCAATTGAAGGCATCAGAAACGTGCTTGGCGGCAGAAAAGGGACCCGGAATTTGGATCTAAACAAAAAGACACTTTTGTTGGTCTGCATGGATTTCCTTAATGTCCGGGACGTCCACCTCGTTTCTCTGTTTGATCTAGTTGTAAACGAGATGGCCTTGTCTCATTCAGGAAAACTCGGAAACGAGGTGGACGTCCCGACTTTATCCTTGATGTACATAGAAGAACTATGTATAAGACTTCTATGTACCGAACGTACCGATCCCTGATCTCTCGACGGGCGGGCCGATGAACGTCGGCAAGGACCTCGTCGCCGCCTCGGCCACCCCGCTGATCCTGGCCATCCTCAGCGAGGGCGAGAGCTACGGCTACGCGATCATCAAGCGCGTGGCCGAGCTGTCGGGCGGCGAACTCCAGTGGACGGACGGCATGCTGTACCCCGTGCTCCACCGCCTCGAGCGCAACGGCTTTGTGAAGGCCGTCTGGGGGCAGTCCGAGTCCGGGCGGCAGCGCAAGTACTACCGGCTGACGGACAGCGGCGAGGACGAACTGGCGAGCCAGCGGCGACAGTGGCAGGTAGTGGACACCGCGCTGCGGCGGACGATGTTCAAATCAAATTAAACTGGTGCTTTAGGGAGGCTGACTCGTGTCGCAAAAAATCGAAAACCTCAAGGAAGGGGCGCGCATCTCGCTGGAGGAAGGTGTCGCCGAGTGGCGCTCGTACCTCCGGCGGCGGCCGGCGATCCACGCCGTGGACGCGGACGAGCTGGAGGATCACCTTCGCAGCCAGGCGAGCGCGCTCGTGGAGGCGGGGCTCACGGAGGACGAGGCGTTCCTCATCGCCGTGAAGCGCATCGGAGAGCTTGATGCAATCTCCCGCGAGTTTGCCATGGAGCACTCGGAGCGCCTCTGGAAGCGGCTCGTCGTCGCGCCCGACGACGGCGTAGGGGCCGGGGCCGACGGCAAGGAAGCCCTGGTGGCGGTCGCCCTGGCGGTCGCCGCCGCCGCGGCCATCAAGGTCCCGGAGCTGTTCGGTGTGAGGATGCAGATGGACCAGGAGTTGGGGGAGTTCTACGTCCGCAACCTCAGCCTCTTCGTGCTCCCGCTCCTGGCGGCCTTCTTCGCCTGGAAGCGGTCCCTCGCATCGGTGGGCCGACTGTGGCTGGCGGCGCCGTTCGTGGCGGGGGGCGCGGCGATCAACCTCATGCCGTTCGCATCACGTGCACACACCGAGGTCCTCGCGACGCTGCACCTGCTCATCGCGCTGTGGCTTGCGGCGGGCTACGCGTATGTCGGCGGCCGCTGGCGCGATCACGATCAGCGCATAAACTACGTGCGTTTCTCCGGCGAGTGGTTCATCTACTACGCCCTCATCGCACTCGGGGGCGGCGTGCTGATGGGGCTCACCGGATTCGTCTTCAGCGCCATCGGCCTGAAGCCGGAGCCGCTCCTGGTGACCTGGATTCTGCCCTGCGGCGCCGTCGGCGCCGTGGTCATCGCGGCGTGGCTCGTGGAGGCCAAGCAGAGCGTCATCGAGAACATGGCGCCGGTACTGACGCTGATCTTCACGCCGCTGTTCACCCTCCTGCTGCTGGCGTTCCTGGGGACCATGGCGTGGACCGGGAGCAGCATCGCCGTCGGGCGCGAGGTGCTCATCGGCTTTGACCTGCTGCTGGTGGTAGTGGCGGGCCTGGTCCTTTACGCGATTTCGGCCCGGGACCCGCAGAAGCCGCCGGGCCTCTTCGATGCCTTGCAACTCCTCCTCGTCATCTGCGCCCTGCTCGTCGACGCCATCGCGCTGTGGGCCATCGTCGGCCGCATCTCCGAGTTCGGTTTCAGCCCCAACAAGGTCGCCGCGCTGGGCGAGAACCTCATCCTGCTCGTGAACCTCGGCTGGTCCGCCGTGCTCTACGCGCGATTCCTCGCCGGGCGGGTGGCGTTCACGCCGCTGGAGCGGTGGCAGACGGCGTACCTGCCCACCTACGCGGTGTGGGCGTGGGTGGTGGTAGTGGTGTTCCCGCCGCTGTTCGGGTTCAGATAGGCGGAGCGGGTGTTCGTTCGATCCTCCGGCTCGCAGCGCGCCCATGCCTCTGATAGCAGCTTGATGTCCGTCGTAGAGGATCTCGCTGGCGCCCAGCAGATCCCGGAGTGCCAGGTGCCACTCCGAGCCAGCCCTGCCGCAGGCGGGGGATGACAGTTTCTTCCACCGATAGCTCAGGGTAGGCCGTCAGAAGAACATCAATTGGATTGGCCGCTATTATAAGAGGGGTCCGGCTTTCGGCAAAAGCTAAATCCGTCGCATTCTGAGCGAATTTCGGCTCCTGCAAATGGGCAGATCCTTGAGAGGGACACGGAAGGTTGGGATGACGCCGAGTCACAATATACCGTCGCTTTCCCTTGATTTCGCCAACATTTGCAGGGAAACGCTGCGTCAATTGTTGTATAGTCGGTTATACGGAAACTGTCAATTCTGCGGTTTGGCCAAGCACAAAACAAAGAAAAACTGGGGATGCCAAGACTGGGGAGTTCCTCTGGATGCACCGGCATCAAAAAGGGGGAAGATTACAAAAAACGGTGATCATCCCCGGTTTTTCCCGCGCAGCTCTCTACGCCGGGAAGTTGGGGTGCGGCCGCTTTGCTGCACGGCAGTCCGCGCTATTATTTCTTTTTGAGAGGGAGTGATTTGTCAAACGCCTCCCTGAGCAGAACGTTTGCCGGCAGATTCAGTTTTTGCGTGCTGCTCTCTGCGAGGTATTTCTTCGCTGCTGAAAGCACTGGCTCCATTTCTTTTTCGGAGGCGAGCGTGGAGGTGCTCAAATACATGGCATAGACAGCCTGCACGTAACCCATGACATAATCTTTGTCGCTTTTGGCCTGCGAATTCATTTTCGCCAGCAGGTCCTTGCCAGTGATCGCCGGTTGTTGCCCGGCGAGAACTATGCTGCAAATGCAAAATAGTGTACTTAACGTCAACAGTTTCTTTTTCATCGTGCTCTCCTATTATTCAATTCCCAAAATCCTGGCCTTTTCATCATACAAGTCCAAAGCGCAGCCGCACGGCGGGCGGGCAGATCCAGGCCACAAAAATATCTCTATTGGTGTTGAAGGGCTGCACCTCTGTCCTCCGATTTTAGATACCCTGCAATCAAGAAAATTCCTTCAAATCAGTAACATACAAAGCAAAACGAAGGGTTCTGGCCATATTGTGGTAAGCCTTCATCGGAAATGCCACGGCGCAGAAATCCGCGATAACAAAGGAACCAGAACTTGCCGGGGCATTTCCGATAAGGTCACTTGAAGGAAGCCGCTGTTGCTTGCGGCGGACGCCTATGGGTATTGAATGG
>JAIQGI010000063.1 GCA_020072565.1 Terriglobia bacterium | reverse complement strand
TGCCCCACCCCCGTATACTTCACCCTTTCCCGCAAGTGAGGTTTGACGCCAGACATCCGAGGTAGGAGCCGTATGCGCTAGCAGCGCCCGTACGGATCTGTGCGGGGGGTGCCGGGTGACCGGTATCCCTACCGCGACCCACTAGTGTCCCATTAAAAGTTGAACAGTGCCAATTGGTTACCGGAATCACTGTTGGGCGGTTCATGTGAAGAATCCGTAAGTATTTGATAGATCGGAGTTTTCTCAAAGCAGGTGAGGCTCAGAATTTGAAGAATTGTGTAGAGGCTCTGATCAAGTTGGAGTCGTTTCTTGACGATGGCCACCAAGACGTACACTGAGACAGCGATCCAGATCTGCGTCTTGACTGCGTTTTCTGAAGTACCGTAGAAGGCTTTGATTCGCAGGTGTTGCTTAATCCATTTGAAGAAGAGTTCGATCTGCCACCGACATTTGTACAGCTGCGCAATGACCTGAGCAGGGAGCATGAAATTGTTCGTCAGGGTAACGATGTTCCGTTCGTTTTCTACGTCAACGTAGCGAATGCGCCTCAGCTTGTCGGGGTAGTAACGAGGCGAATGAATTCCAGTGAGCACGATGGTTTGATCGCAACGCAGTCCCGTTGTCCGATCCACGGGGTGTGAATAGATACGGCGAAATTGCATGTTGTCGCGAGCGCGTACAACGAAAAACGCTTGAGACTCGTGCAGAGCATGAAGCCGGGCAAAATCAATATAGCCACGATCCATGATATAGAACGCGCCGGGTTCTGCGATCAAGGAGTCCAGAATAGTCACATCGCCGAATTTACCGTCGGAAACCCAGATACAGGCAGGAATGGGGCCGCGTAAATCCAGCAGCGTATGAAGTCTGATGGCTCCCTTTTGCTTTTGATATCTGGCCCAGGGAAACATCGACAGACAGAGTTCAATCGTAGAGGAATCGAGCGCGTAGACGGTCTCGTCCAATTGGAGTCCAAAGTCGTCGTGGGCGTATAGAGGTCTGGCGATATTGATAAGAATTTGCGCGAAGTCAGCGTAGATGCGCCAGTCACGCGTCTCGTTAGCATGCGCCAGTGTGTTACGCGCAACATTTCCACGGATCCCCATGTGATAGCACCTGCTACTCACAGCGCGCTGGCAAGCTTCGATGTCACGCAAACTCTCACGATATGTGAGCTGAGCGAAGGCCATGCAGAGAAGCTGATCAAGACACGAGAAGCTCCGAACTCTATGGTTGCCGCGATACTTTCGGACACACCTCCGGAAGAGATGCAGCGGCAGGAAATCCATCAACTGAGAGAAGACGGTTTTGCCAGAGTTCATCGGCCTTCCCCTTTCCAAATGATTGGGAAGGCCGAAGTCTAATTCTCAATTCAAATCGATTACGCTCATTTTTCGATGCAACTAATTGAATGAAGTCAAGTTGCCGGTTTTCGAAAATTGCTCAGTGGGACAGCAGTGGGACGCTACCCTATTTCTGCTTGACATTCTCTCAAGCTCTGCTGGCATGGGCGCACGGCACGAATGGCAAGGGTTGTCGTGCCCGGCATTCCTCACCACTTGACTCAAAGGGGCAACCGTTGCGAAGGCGTCTTATTCTGCGATGGTGACCGTCAGCGCTATCTTGAGCTGTAGATCGAATATTCGGCCAAGCACGGAATGGTGACGTTGGCCTACTGCCTGATGACAAACCATGTCGACCTTGTGAGCGTGCCGTCTCAGCCTGATACCCTTGCGCAGGTAATGAATCCGGTAGTCCTGCGCTATGCGCAACACATCAACTGGGATCAGGGAATCAGCGGCCGGTTATGGCAAGGGCGGTTTTTCTCGTGTCCGCTGGACGAGAAACATCTGTGGCGGCAATACGATATGTTGAACGCAGCCCGGTTCGGGCCCGGCTGGTGAAGAGGGCGGAAGATTATCGGTGGAGCAGCACGGCGGCGCATTGCGGCAGGCGCAAGGACCCGGGATTGGGGCGACTGCCGGAAGTTCGACCTCCGGAGACCTCGGACTCGACTGCGTGGCTGGCGCAAAGGGAAGACAAGGGGATGCTTTCGAACCTCAGGCTGTGCACGCGGACGGGACGACCTGCCGGTGGCAAGCAAATCATCTCCAGCTCGAGTGCAAGCTAGGCCGCAGGCTGCTGCCAAAGCCGGCCAGCCAAGGAAGGTCGTGCATAAAGAAGGTGGCGTCCCCTATTTCCTCCCTATTTCCTAAAAGGTTAGAATCAATCACCGGATAGGCAATTCACTGAGGTGCGGCAGACACATCAGGATTCCAAGTTCATTTTGCGAAGTATAACAGCATAGCGCGGGTCCGAGCGGAGGGGATCGAAGAAGCCGTAAGTTTTGATCGGCATCAAAAGTTGATCGCACTCCGCAACGGCCCGATTAAGCCACTGGAACGCGGCATCGATTTCTCTGAGGCCGAGATGGATCCAGGCGATGCTGC
This sequence comes from Terriglobia bacterium, assembly GCA_020072565.1. NCBI lineage: Bacteria > Pseudomonadati > Acidobacteriota > Terriglobia > Terriglobia bacterium. Next base: position 26,566 of record JAIQGI010000063.1, on the reverse strand, counting down.
ACGGAGGAATGTACTTTTGCGCCGCACTCTCATGGAGACGTTGAAGCACGTCACGGGCTTCGGAGGCCTGCCCACTCGCCGCCAATATCAGGCCCAACCAGCCGAGCATCATCGGAGCGCCATTGGAAAGTTCGACGGCCTTCCGTTGGGCAGCAAGGGCCTCCTCAAACTTCCTCAGGTAGCTGAAACCCGACGCCATAACAAAATAGGCGAGGGTATAGTCTGGATCCAGTTCGAGGAGTTTGCGACCTTCCTCGATGGCCCGCGCAAAATCGCGCAAGAGCAATCGCATGATACCGAGCCACATCCGCATCATCAACGAGAGTGGATCTAATTCGAGGGCACGTTCCAGTTCCGCCGCGGCCTCCTGCACACGACCGTGGGGCATCAGCCAGCTTATCGCGTAGCGCGTCCTGACGAGCAGTGAATCAGGATCCAGGCGCAAAGCGAGGGCCATCTCGCGCTCGACCTCGCCCCAGTTGTACTCGGCTATTTTATGGAACTGGCCGAGCAAGGCATGCGTCTCGGCCCGCGTGTTATCGATCTCAATGGCTCGCAGTGCATAAGCTATGCCGGCGGAAAAGGCTTGCCGCGGTGGTGCGCCACCCGAGTAGCCCAAATACCAGTAGACTTCCGAAAGCGCATCATAGGCAAGCGCGAATTCCGGGTCGCGGGCGATCGCCTTCTCTAGGTGCTGTATTGCTAATTCAAAATGTTGGAGCTTGCCGGTCTTGTCAAGGAAGCGTCGACCTTGGATGTATTCGTTGTAAGCCACGAGATCCCTCGTCAGCTTCCGGGGGCCACGGGCGACGCCGATCGCCCCGGCGCGAACTTGATCGGCAATGGCGGGGATGTGCGCGGCGATATCTTGTGCGATGCGGTCCTGCATGTTGAAAATATCGCGCAGGGCGGCGTCATACCTCCTGGCAAACAAGTGCGTCTGATCATCGGCCTCGATGATCTGCACGTTGATTGCAATTTGGTCTCCGGTCTGCCGCAAGGCCCCTTCAACGACAAAGTCCACGCCTAACTCCCGGCCGATCTGGGCCACGTCCTTTCGGCTCCCCTTGTAAAGCATGGCGGTGGTTCGGGCGATGACCGCTACCTGTGCCGGTGCAAGGCTCGCCAGGGCAGTGATAATTTCATCGGTCATACCGTCGCTGATGTAATCCTGCGCCGGATCGCTGCTCAGGTTGACAAAGGGGAGCACCACCAGCCTGGCGCGCCGGGCCGGGGCGGTTTCCACCGCGGGTGCGGGTTCCGAGACGGTGCCCAGGAAGCGGTAGCCTCGCTTTGGCACGGTCTCGATGTATCGCGGATGCTCTGCAGTGTCGTTCAAAGCCTCACGCAAGCGGGAGATCACCGCATTCAAGTTGTTTTCGAAATCGACGAAAACATCGTCCCGCCAAAGGCGGCGTTGCAGGTCGTCCCGGGTGACTATGGCTCCGGGATGTTCCAGCAATGCAGCCAGTGCCTGGAACGATTGCTCGCGGAGCTTGATCCTGACTCCGCGTCTACGAAGCTGGCCGGCGTCAAGGTCAACCTCGTAACAATCAAAGCGGACGATGCGGGACATCGCCCTGCGTGCAGGCGATTCGGCGGGCTGCATATGTTTTCGTCTGAGGTGGTTGATAGCCGCAACAGAACAGGGACACCCGCCTCCCAGTATATGCCGGACGGGTGCGAAATCAAACATTAATCATGGTCGCTCAATCTTTTGCGCGGCAAGGCAAATCCAATACAGAGGCAAGCCTGCGCCCATTTACTGCCAAGCGCACTTGTCGCAAAATCGCGGTCAATTATCATGTGCGTGAGGTGAATTCATCGGGCTGCCTATTTGTCCACATCCCTGAAGCCTGTGTCCATGCCGGAAGGCAGCGTCCTCACGTTCAGAAGGGAGCGAATCATGAAACGTGATGTGCAATGTGAAAATCCAAAGAACGCAACGGGCTACCGCCTTCTCTTTGACATGCGAACGCTGGGGACGTTGATCATCGCGATAGTCGGGATTATCTCGTTCGCCTTGCCTGTACGGTCGGCTGGGCCGGTCAATGTTCCTAATCCTACGGTGATTGGACCTATACCGGCGCTCGTGCCGCCGGGCGATCCTTCTCACAACTACCCCTTTTTCTCGACAACGGCCGATCTTGCAAGTTATGGCTATGTCGAGGAGGAGTTCTTTTTTGAAGGCACCGCCAATCGCTACATCATCTCAGATCCGCTGACTACGGCCACGATCCGTGACGGCGGCCACCCCTATCGTACTCGCATGATCGTCCGGAGGCCGTCATCGGCGGACGCCTTCAACGGGACGGTCGTATTGGAGTGGCAAAACGTCGCAGCAGGATATGACTTTGACGGTGCCTGGATCCAGTCGTCGGAGCATTTCATGCGGCGCGGCTATGCATGGATCGGCGTCTCTGCCCTGCGCGCGGGAATCAGCCAACCCGTGACAGGCCTGAAGGACTGGAGTCCGATCCGTTACGCCACGCTCGACGTAACCGCGGGCGGCACCATAACGAATGACGACCTCGCGTACGACATCTTTTCCCAGGCCGCCCAGGCCGTGCGGAATCCTATAGGGGTTGATCCTACGGGAGGTCTGCCTGTGGATCTGATATTGGCAGTCGGTGCGTCGGCGAGCGCCGGCAAACTTGTCAGCTATCACAACTCGATCCATCCGCTGGCTGGAGTTTTTGATGGGTTTTTTGTCGCTGCTGGTGGAGGCAAACTTCGCACCGACCTCGAGTCCAAAGTTTTCAAGGTCTCGAGTGAAACCGATGTCGCGGGTCTCTCAGGTGGGAATCAAGCCCTCCTTCGCCAGCCGGACTCGGACCATTTTCGGCATTGGGAGGTGGCAGGATCCGCCCACCTCGACTTTCATGTTTGGCAAGCTATCGGTCCGGTCCGGGTGCGGGACCTCGGTCCACAGACCTTGCCATCCTGCGCCAACCCTACATTCAGTCGGATTCCATTCTATTTCGTCCTTAATGCGGCCGGGGACCATTTGAACAATTGGGTGCGGTACGAGATCGCGCCCCCCACGGCGCCCGAAATCGAGGTCGTGTCGTTCGGATCACCGAATGTGATTGCGCGGGATGATTTCGGCAATGCACTGGGAGGCATCCGCTTGTCACAGCTCGTCGTCCCCACTGCCACGAACACAGGCTTGAATTCGGGCCCCGGATTTTGCCGCCTGTACGGAACGTTCGAGCCGTTTGATGAGGCCTCGATCGAAGCCCTCTACGGCAACCATGGCGCATATGTAAATCAGGTTGCGCGAGTGACCTATGACAATCTGCAAAATGGATACCTTGTGCCGGAGGACGCGGACACGACCGTTCGCGAAGCTGCGCAGTCAGGAACCGGCAAGCGCTAAGCCGCGAACCGGTTCTTTCAAAGGATTGCCTCCTGGTACGAAGGCTCGCCCTGCCGGACTGCGCACGCGCCAGGTCGTCCTCCTTCTGGGAGATAGATATTCAGGGAGAAGAACGCAAGAACACAACCATATCGTGAAAAGGAGAACACCATGTTTTTCAGCAGAAGGAAACTCATCATGGCGGCGGTTGTAGCCGCCGCCGCGGCAATCGTGCTGGTCACGCAGATCGGCGCGTCCAATTCTGATCAGGGAGCAATGAAGCTGGAAGGCGCCTGGGTTGCAAGAGTCACCAGTATGAACGGCCATCCATTCCCGGCGGTGTCCCAATGGAGCTATGTCTTCTCCCCGGATGCGTCGGGCCGGAGCGCTGCCATTCACGGATCGATCGATGTGGGCTTTTTTCCGAATCAGCCAGGTAACACTACATTCAGTACCCCTCTCATCGGCGAGGCCGTCTCGACAGGACCCGATACCGCAACTTTCAAGGTCATCTGGTACACCATCAGCCAGAGTGGGCCCGGCCAATTCAATCAGGTCGTTTTGATCGGCACGGCCAGCGGTGCAGCCAGGTCCGTCGGACCGGGGAAAGTCGAGGTTACCGACGATTTTAAAATCTATCTGGCAAGCGCAGATGCGGACGGAGATGGTTTTCCTGACGAAGGGAGTACTCCAATAAGGAGTTTCACGGTCACAACTCTCGACACGCGCATACCATCGCCGGGACGGTGATTGCGAAAGCGGTGCCTGGCACTGCCTTCCGCCTTAGGAAAGTAGCCGGGCACCGAACCTCCTGAGCAGCGCCGCCGAAAAGCTCAGCTGCCGAATAAGACGGTGGAAGAGAACATCCGAGCCGTGAATGTGCTGAAACGCATCGGAACCGGCGGCCCAGATTTCAAAGCAAGACTGAAAAAGAAACAGCAGCTTGTTTTTCTTACTCTTCAAGTCTCATGCCGGGAAGTTACCAAAGCTACCATGGCCGGTCAGGCGAGAGCAGTTGGCAAGTCACCAGTTAGAAGGAGAAGCGGAGGCCAAGCTGGAACCGCCGTGCCTCAACGGCTGATGTATAGCCCAGCGGCGCGCTCGGCCCAAGGTTGGGATTCGCTGGAACGTGGAATGGCCCTGAGAAGTTCGGCCCAACCGTGTTGTTGACGCTCGCGTAGTTGAGACGATTGAACATGTTGAATGCTTCGGCCATCAGTTCCAGGATTCTGCTTTCGCCGCCCAGGCGGATCACGCGTCCCAGGCGAAGATCAAAGGTCCAGTAGTCGGGGCCGATCCCCGTGTTGCGGCCCGCAAAAATCGGGCGATCGGTCGTCGAGTGCCGGTCGCCGTTGATGTCTACTCCGGTCAAGAGATTGAACGGCCGGGCGCTGTTGTAACGAAAGACCGGTGTCAGGGCAAAATCTGCCAGCAGATGCTTCGCGAGGGAATCGGCCGGGTCGGCGTGGTACGGGCTCTGCAGGTATGCGTAGAAGACCACCTTGTGCCGCTGGTCGAAGGCGGACAGCGCCCGCTCCGCGCGCAGATTGGTCTGATCGTTCGCCTGGTAGTCGCTGTTGGAATCCGTCACTTCGTCAATGGCCTTGCTGAAAGTGTAATTGCATGCCAGGCTTGCATTTGAGCCGAACCGCTTGCTGATTTCCAGAATCATGCCGTGATAGAAGGCATTGGCCGTCGACTCATAATTGTTGTTCTGGTAAAGGGCCGGGTCTTTGAAGCAGGAGTAGATCCCTGCGCCGGCGCAGGCCGGGTCTGCCCAGTTCGAAATGCCCAGGGAGCCGGGCGGCCTGGGAATCAGGTTCAAATCGCGGGCGCGTGCGATCCTCGCCGTACGGGCAAAAATGTAACTGGCCGACGCGCTCAGTCCACTGCTGATTTCATGTTCAATACCCAGCGAGCCCTGCTCGGAATAGGGATTGCGGTAGTTGGGATCGATCTGGAAAAGGACGGTCAGTGGCGGCCTTGGACCCGTGTGTGAGACGTAGATGCCGAATTGAGTCAAGTCCGAAGGCTGTATGGTCCGGGAGGACGTGGGCACTCCGATCACCCCTTGGGCCCGCAGAGTTTGATAAATGTTAATCGGCCCATTGGGTGCCAGTGGTTTATCGCGCATGAGGGGGCTCAGCACTTGCGCGATCTGGCGGTATCCGTTGATCTCCCCCAAGGCGGTGACGACGGCGTCTATCTGTCCGTAGATCTGCGCATAGTATATGCCGAAACCGCCGCGGACGACCGTCCGCTTGTTGTTCCAGGGATCCCAGGCGAATCCGATGCGCGGCGCGAAATTGTTCCTGTCAGTCGGAACCTGAGTGTTTCGGACGTCCAGCTCATAGCGCAGGCCGAAATTGAGGGTGAAATCCGATCGCGGATTCCACGAGTCCTGCGCATAGAAGGCATAGTAAGGCGCCGCAAAGCGAAGCATCGGATCCCCGAATCCCTGCTGGTACGACTGCGGCAGGCCGAGGTCGAAAGCCTGCACGGCGGTGATGCTGGTTGATTGCAGCTGTGGGCTGAGCAGGGGGTTTCCGGGGAGGTCTCCGAACCCGAACCTTCCCCCCATGAAAAGGTAGTTTTCCGCGTGGCCCGTACGGTCGAGGATGCTAAAGCCGAACTTCATCCGGTGCTTTCCGTGAAGAAAGCTCAAGCTGTCGGAGAACTCGTAGCGGCGCTCGAGGATCAGGCCGGGCAGGAATATGTCGCGGTTGAAGTAGCCATATCCCGTGATGTTGAACTCGGGCCCGTACGGTTCGTTGGACTGCACATAATAATCGTCGTAATTCCACTGAAAGCGGAATTCGTTGAACAGCTTCGGATTGAGAATCCACATCCAGCCGGCAACAACGTCGCTGTCGAGCACGTGAACATTGTTGGACCGTGAAAACCCGACCAGAGCGTGGGTGTCCCGGTTCTGATCGTCATTTTTGGTGTAATTGTAGCGCAGGAAGGTCTGGTGTCCGTTGCCGACACGGTGATCGAAGCGGAGCGAGAATGTGCGCGCGTCGGTGATGAAGGGGAAGACGCCGCTGTTGCTCTTGAAGAGTTCCACAGTGCTGGGCCTGGAGGTCAGGGCCGCTTTCAACACCGCTGCGCAATAGGCAGGAGCGACGAGAGGCGCACCTGCCGGCAGGCAGGGTATGGGAGTCGTGTCCGGATTGGCTGCGAGATTTGCGATGATCGCAGCTTGCTGGGGCGTGGGCTGGAAGATATTGAAATCGGTGAGAACTGAGACCACCGCGGACTCGTTCCGTTTCAAGCCTTCGAAACTGGCGAAGAGAAAGGTCCGGTCCTTCTTCAACGGCATCCCCAGCGTGGCCCCGTACTGCTGGCGGTTAGCCGGAGGTTTAATGCGCGTGAGGGAATTGTCTTCCTCAAGCTTCAAGGCAAAGGGATCGGCGGCGTCCAGATGCTGATCGCGGAAATAGGCGAACAGCTTTCCGTGGATTTCGTTCGTTCCCGACTTCGAAATGATGTTGATCACTCCCCCGCTTGCACTGCCCAGTTCCGCGGAATAATTGCTGCGGTTGATCTGAAACTCCTGGATCGCTTCCTGTCCCAGGGAGGGGCGCACTCCGCCGCTGAAATTGTTGTTTTCGGCTCCGTCAACTGTAATGCTGTTGCCGCGCCCATTGCTGCCGTAGAAAGATAGCCCGCTCGCCGGCGTCTGCTTGGCGCGGAAGTCGGTGTTGTCGACCACCCGATTGGAGTCCGAGACCCCCGGCGCCAGAAGGCTGAAACTCAAGTAATCCCGGCGGTCGAGGGGCAGGTTGCGAATATAGGTTTCACTGATCGTGTTGGATTGCTGAGACCGCTGCGTTTCCACCACGGGCGCCTCGCCGGTTACCACGATAGTTTGATCCGAGCGGACCTGAAGCCGGAAATCGGCCGAAGCCGTCTGGCCGACCGTGATCTGGACGCGCATGGGTTGGCCGACAAGGCTGGTCATCTCGACTTTTACCTCGTAGGTGCCAGGGGGCAGGAGAAGGATGCGATATTCGCCCCGTCCGTCCGAAAGTGACGTGAGTGCAAGGCCCGTCTCGACATTTGTCGCGATGATCCTCGCACCGGGCACTACGGCGCCGGACGGATCGCTAACGGTGCCCCTGAGCTCTCCCGATGCGGAGTTCGACTGTGATAGAGAGAGGTTGCAGCCGATGAGAAAAGCAAGTACTGCGGGCACAAACCATCTTTGCACGATCGTTCCTCCCGGCTGACAGGCCCCTTATCTATAGAAAATTAACTACGAAAATAGGGACGCAACCCAATAAAACTTGAACGCCACCAGGCTTGTAAGTGAGATGGCAGTATGCCGAGAATCGCGAGACCGATAATACCTGGAATTGCGCATCACGTCACGCAAAGGGGCAACCGATGTGAGAATATATTTTTTGAGGAGGCGGATCGGCAGCGCTATATGCAACTGCTGCTGGAGTATTCCAGCAGGGACGGGATGAAAATTCTGGCATATTGCCTGATGACGAACCATGTTCACCTGGTGTGCTTACCGGAGAGAGCCCAAACGTTTGGATCGGTATTGAGGCCATTGGATCTGCGCTACACGCAGCATATCAATCGTACGCTTGGACTGACGGGTCGGTTGTGGCAAGGGCGGCCGTTTTCGTGTGCTCTGGATGACGAGCATCTGAAAGCGGCAGTGCGGTATGTGGAACGGAATCCTGTGCGGGCACGGATGGTGCGCAAAGCGGAGCGATATCCTTGGAGCAGCGCAGCGGCGCACTGCGGACTGCGCGAGGATCCGTTGTTGAGCCCGCTGCAGGGTTGGGTGCCGGTCGGGACGGAAGACTGGTCGGCATGGCTGGCAGAGAAAGAGGACGAAGAGATGCTGGCGACGATCCGGCTGCACACGCGCGCGGGCCGTCCGGTAGGGGGCGAGAGATTTGTTTCGGCGCTGGAATCGCGGCTGGGACGCCGGTTGCAGGCCAGATCGATCGGGCGACCGCGAAATGAGAAGACATCTGCGAGAAACTAATGGGTTGCGTCCCCTATTTTCCACAAAGGAAATGGCGGCTTACCTTGAGGCTTGCCTCGAAGAGGCCAAAGGCGATGCCGCATTCATAGCCAAAGCACTGGGCGACATTGCTCGGGCAAAAGGCATGGCACAGGTCGCACGCGACGCCGGGCTTTCCAGAGAAAGTCTCTACAAGGCGCTCTCCGGCGAACGCAGCCCCGGCTTTGATACGATTCTCAAGGTAGTTGCGGCACTAGGATTGAAGCTGCACGCTGAGGCCTCCCCCAGCCAGTCGCTCGCCGATATTCCGATGCAACAGCCACTATTGAAGCAGCAGAGATCGCGCGCTCAAGCCCATTCTGCTTTGGGAAATCGGAGACGTTCCACTCGTTAACCAATTCCGAAATAGATTAGCAAGTGGAAGCGCCCCCGAATTTCGTCCAAGTTGACGCAACCGATCAGGTTGTTCTCCTGGTCCCATCCGGAGGATAGGACCAGGCAAAAGATGGTATACGCTGGTTGTAAGTCTCTCCATCTGCGAGCCATCCGAAAACGGAGTGGGCCAACCCGATGTACTTCGAATTCTCCTCAACCTCGTAGATGAAGATGCTTGTGTCCAAGCCGATCCTATCGTGACGCTTCATTCCGAACCTGAAACGAGCAGACCATTCCTGCCCCGCTTGTTGCAGCTTCGTGCGCGTGCGGCTACTTCTTCGCGCTTGCCCCCTTCCTGTAATACTGGTTGGGCGCACCAGGCGTGGGAACGCTGCCAGCGACCTGCGCGCCGCCGGCATGCGCCCGGGTCAACGCACTGGTGAGGGTGATGCCGGTGCCGGAGACCTGGGCGCCGGGCGCGTGCGCTAAGGTGAGCGGCGCGGCGACGGTGATGGTGGCGCCGCCGCCAGGGCCGCCTCTGCCGCCGCCCCTGCCGCCGCCGGTGGTGGAGGCGACAACCGCCGTCTCCTGGTTTGCGCCACTGTCGATGGTGATGGTCTGGCCGACGGAAAAGCCTGCGCCGACGGCGACAGGGATAACGGTCGCGCCCACGGCGGTGTCGGCGCCCACCGTGGTGGCTCCTGCCGTGCCGACCGTCGCGATGACGGCGGTCTCGAGGTTCTCGCCCGCATCAATCATAATGGTCTGACCGGCGGCAAAGTCCGCCACGCCGGCGACTTTGATATTGTTCGCGCCGGCGGCCGAAGCGGCCGACAGGGTGCTGGCGGACTGCAACAGGAAATCGTTGCAGTTGCTGTCGGTGTCGATGCCGTCCGGGAAGCGGCCCGCGCTCCTATGGGGTGCGCCGGCGGCCGAAGCGCCCGGCCCGCCGAAGCCACCGCCACCGCGGCCCGAGCCGGGCGAAGGCACGCGGCAGCCACTCTGCCCTGCTCCAGAGGTTGCCTGGTAACCCTCGGAGGCCCATGGGTCGACGAGGCCGCCGTAGTTGAGGCTGTCGACGACCAGGCCGGCGGCGTCACGCAGCACCATGGTGCCGGCGCCGGCGGAGAGGGCAGGGCCCCCGAACCACTGGTTGGGCGCCGGAGTCCCCTGGTAGCCCGCGGTCGTGACTTGGGCGTCACGCACAACCGCGTCGATCGCGTGAGCCTTGACCAGCGGGCTGTCGAGCGTGATGCCCGTGCCGAGCGGCTGGACGGGCTCGTTGCTCGAGTGGGCAAAGGCCGTCGCCGGCGTGAAGCTGATCCCCGTTCCCCAAGCGCTGAAGGGGAGGTTGGCCGCATGGTTGAACTTCAGCGGGGCGGCCAGGTCGAGGCCCGTTCCCTGAGCTACCACCGCCTCGCGGTTTAGATGCGCCTTGGCGAGGGCCGGCGTGAATTCGACGCCGGCGCCGGTCGGCCCCGCGGCGCCGACGGCGGTGATTGTCACCGTTTCCTTGTTTGCGGGTGTGCCAACGGTCAGCTTGTCGCCCACAACAAAACCGTTCACACTGCTAACTTTGATATTGGTCGCGCCCGCGCTCGCATCCGCCGCGAGCGCCGTGCGGCTCGACTGCGTGCCGAGCTTCGTGACCGTGACGGTCTCGATCCCATGGCCGACGGTGTCGATGTCCAACCTGAGCTTGTCCCCGACCGTGATGTTGGCGACGGACGTCACCTTGATATTGGTCGCGCCGGCGGGCGCGTCCGCCCCCAGGAAGGCTTGCGTGCCCTGCTTGCCGACCGCGGTGACCGTGACCACCTCGTACCGCTCCAGGGCTTTTGCGACCGTGGGGTAGGTGGCGCCATAGCCGATGGCGATCTTCTCGCCAACTACGAAGCCGTTCACACTCGTGACCGGCACGCTGGTCGCGCCGGCGGGGATCGTGATCACCGGACCGTCGGGGAGGGGTTGCCACAACGTCGTACTGTTGCCGGCCGCCGTCCCGATGCTTACGATCTTGCGGGTCTCCAAGCTGGAGCCGGTGTCGATTTCGATCGTATCGCCGACCGACATGCCTGCCGTGCTCCTCACGTTGATGGTGGCATCGCCCGCGCGCGCCTGGACCGCCAGCCCTGAGTTGGAGAGGCCAAGCAGGTAGAAGCCGCGGGCCGCGAGCTTCGTCCCGGCCGGGATCTTCACCGACGAGAAGACGGGCTGCTGGGTCGGGTGCTGGGTCAGGGTCCAGTTGGAGATGTCGATGGCGCCGGTGCCGGCGTTGTAGAGTTCGATGAACGAATCCGTCGGGTTGGCGGGAGAACCGGCGCTGATGCGGAACTCGTTGATCTTAATCGGGCTGACGTTCCGCACCTTCTCTGCTGTTGTCTCGGATTGCCTCTCGCCGGTCGTCCCATTCGTCCACGACGCGTTGCCGACCAGGTCGCCGTTGAAGGCCGCCGGCCCCGAGGTGACATTGAAGGTCGCGCTCACGCTCGCACCCGGCGCGACCGGATCAGGAAACGTCACCGACGTCCTGGCGGCGCCCTGAACGTCGGAGGGCTTCGGGATGAACTTCAAGAACGTCCACAGCCTGGACACGGAAATGCTCAACTGAACGCCCGTTGCAGGCGATCCCGTGGTATTCGTGAATGTCACGGTGGTGTCCTGCGAGGAGCCCGGCGAGAACGTCTGGAGTCCCGGCGGCGTGGCAATTGCCGACGCCGGCGCCAGGCTCAGCCGCGGCACGTCGTACCTGGCAGCCACGACGTTGGCCTGCACCAGCTGGTCGGTGGCGTCCGTCGGGAAGGTGCCTGCGGCCGTCATCGCGCCTTCATAGAAGGTGCCCTGCGAGCCGTTGCTGTTGTCGCCGCCGTTGCCAAGGAGGATGGCACCCTGCTTGCGCATCGGGTCATAAGTGTGGTCGACGCGCGGTCCGTCGAACATGACCGACAGGGCGCCGCGTTGCGCATCGCCGCCCATGGAGGTCCAGTGGTGCGGTTCGCCCTTGGCGATCGCGGTCACGAATCGCCAGGTGATGCTCGGCAGGTTTGAGCAGAGTCTGGAGCCGTCCGGGTTGACGCAACCGACCAGGTTGTTCTCCTGGTCGGTCATGATCCACGGGCCGGGAGGGTTCCCGCGATACCAGCCGGTAGCGTTGCCGTAGTAGGTGGTTTCCATGGTGCCGTTGCCGTCGTCGCGGCTGTCGATCTCGGCGTTGCCGTAGTCGAAGCAGCAGCCGGAGTTATAGTGGTGGCCGCTGATGACCCAGTACTGCCCTTCCGCCTGGTCGTCGACCGCGGTGCCCTTCGCATCGTTCTGGCGCAGGCCCATGCCCGGCGCGATGAAGACGCCGTAGGCCTTGTGGCCCATGATCGTGATCGGCGCCATGTCGGCGATCGGGAGATTGTTAAACCCACCCATAGCCGGGCCGCTGAATCCGCCGCGGGGCGCCTGGATGAGGTCGTTGTGCTTGGGGGATTGGTCGTAGATGGTGGTGATCCAGCGGTACGTGTTGGCGCAGAACGCGTCCTGCGCGGCCGCGTCGGCGTATCCGCCCGCATCCGGGACCGGCGACGCGACGGGCTGGACGACGCCGATGTCCAGGGTCTTGAGGTCCGACTGGCGCAGGACCTGGTAGAGCGGGCCGTTGTAGGAGGCGTACAGCGCGCGCGTGGTGCTGTGGGCGGCCACGCAGGGGGCGCCGGCGTCGGCGTAGATGTCATATGGGCCTTTCGGCCTGGGCGGAGGAGCATTGCGTCCCGCCCCGGATTGTGTCGCCATCATCAACGTGGCGCCAATCAGCGTGAGCGCCAGCGCGAGCATCAGCACAAGATTGGTTCTCGTTTTCATGTTTCCAATCCTCCCGGTTCTCCGAGCATCGGATTGTAGATCGCTTGCAGCAACCGGCGCAAGCAGCAAGGGTGCGCGACGCCGAAGTTGCAACAAGAGGTAGGTGAGCAAGAAAACTGGATCCGGGAACACAGGTTGGCTATAAAATGCTGCTTAGCTGCGGCCGAAGCCCCGAAGTTAACATAAATGCCCCTTATCAGAAACGCCAGGGATCACTGCCCGGGGCAGAACCAGAACCAAAACGGCAACTTGTCCTCCTATCCGCTGCGACTGCGAAGTTGGACCGGGACCCAGAAGTCCGTAGATACTTAACGTAGTAGTACTAGGGATATCGGCTTAATCCGTGCAACCTGCGTACGTCCGCGTACGAAAGACAGGTTGTGATACTGTTCGTTCAGTTAGCGCGGAGTTCCGGCACATTACCGCTTCAATTGTTGCAGCGCTTCCTTGTATTCCCTGGAGTTTTTCAGCCGCTCCATATACCGGATGGGACGGCGGGCGTCGACAGGAAAAGACTGCATGTGAAAGCCGCCGCGCATTCCACAGTGCAGCCGTGCGCACGGGTGGCCTGGATCGAGCATTCTAATTTCTTTCGGGGTCTCCTCGAACTGAAGCAGGCAGGGCTCGTTGAGGGGATCGAAGGGAGGCTGGGGATCCACAAAAACCAGGACGCCTTTACGGCTGTAGCGTGCCAGTCCCGACAGGCTGCACATCGACGTGTTATAGGCTTCTATGTGAGTCCTGAAATATACCGTGTCTTCCGAGACACGCACGATTTCGAGTATGTTTTCGGAAGTGTATTTTTCCCCGGCCGCCGTTGTATTCTGGAATCTCCTCTTGTAGACCCCTTCGATCCGGTCGATGAGCTTCGATCCCTCGACCGGATCTCCCGGCGCCTTCATAGACTCCACATCCCTGTCATGAGCTTCACGGGCATTCTTTTCCGACAACTGCATATCGGCGACGGCCTTCGTGTACGAAGACAGCAGGCAATCCCTCGCATCCGCGGCTCCCTCGCATCGGGCTAACATCTCCTCGCGCATGTTGCGAACTCTGCGATAGTCGTTGGTGTGGTTGAGGGTCTGAATCTGACGGTTCAATCCCTCGAGTTGTTGATCGAATTCCTGGATTTTCTGATCGCTGCACCAGACTCCCCGTGATTTCCGGGCATCGGCGAAACAATCCCTGGTTGCCAGGGAGGGATAGACGGCTGTGGTCTTGAAGGGATAGGCGGACGGGAAATTGGGCTTGCCGGCGCAGTAATCCGGGCACTCGTTGCCGGAGTAGCTCAACAGGCGCAGTTCTTTCTTGCCGGACGACCCGATCTTTTCGAACTCCAGATAACATTCCGCCGGTTTGCCCTCGTAATCGTAAAGTTGACCTTTTGCCCTGGAACCGGCGATCCGGAGCAGATTCCTGTCCTTGTCGGAACCGCCACACCTGGATTGTGGGGACTCGCTGTCGTACCGGAAACGGCACGTCAGAGCCGCGGCGTCGCAGCCAAAAATCGAGATGCTCGCCCCATAATTGTGTCCGCGGCCGTCCGCGGACCATTGACCCCATTCCCCCTGCCACTCCTGAATCGCTGGCTGGCCTGAAGACGGGCCCCTCGTACAACCTGAGAGAAGCATTAGCAGAACCGTTGCCATCAGCACGTTCTTCATAAATCACCCAGTTCTGTCAGTCAGCTATAAACGCACGGCCAAGGCCATGCCTTCCCGGCGTGGTCGATTACAGATCGCTTCTCGTTCCCTGCCGCAGCAGAGGGTTAACGACGCGACTGACTCGGTGGCGGCCCATGATAGCAGGATCAAAAGACCTATGTCCAACTCAAACGGGAGCGCCTAGCGGTTCCGCATCCGTCCTTCGAAGTCCCTCTTTGAGCAGCGAGTTAAATGCGGAGGGGACCAATCAGCATCTTCCTGTTCGTTTTAGAGGCAATCCAGCCGCCACTAGGGCCGTGGACTGAGGGAATCCGTGCCCAGCCAGCGACACTCTGCCTCACTGACTCCGCGCGGAGCAACGATGTTTACCAGTCAGCCAGGGATGAGATGCTCATGGTGAGCGCACTTGTGAGAATTCGGAGGTCCGGGCGTAGATTTCGGATGTGATGACTCTGATCCAGAAAGCGTCTGTTTTGGCTTGGCGCAGAGCCGGCTTGATGTTCAGGGTGAGAAAGGCGTGAAAGAGGTTGAATGCGGTCAACTTTCGGGCAAGTCGATCCCGAAATCCAGTCGGAATCACGTTCCCGCCAGGATTGTATCCCCAAAAGGGCCGTTGAGATGCGGGATTTTTCGACAACTCTTCCTATAGAAGTATTCCTGCCGCAGCCATGCTTCCGAGAGATCCTATGCCTGTGCGCTTAATGAAATCCCGGCGTGTTGAATGTTTCTGTCTCATATTGCACCCATTGTTGCTCAAACTTTGAATGACTCTTGTAACCTCTGTAAAATGATAAGCAGAATTGGCTGCCTGTCTCTTCGGTTCTTCCGAGCGGCTCGCCGCTTCAGACTCCCTCTCTGGCTTCCGAGAAAAATCGATTATGTTGACTTTGGGGCATCATCCCCTGCCACGCGGTATTTTATAGCCAAACGTGATCTTGGATCTGGCTTTCGGGCACCCCTTATTGCAGCTATCGTGAAGCTTGAGCGGTCCGCGTTACCTCGAACTTGATCTTGATAGGATAGTGATCTGATAGATCCATCATGGTATTGGTATAGTCGCCAAAGCGTGAAATCCACCCTTGATCATAAGGCTCTTTTTTTAGAGAGAACATGTGAGGGAGGATCACGCGCTTCCCATCTTGGTCCGGGATCTCGAGGTCAAATGTCGTTATCGCTGTACCGGTATAGTGGGAGGACCATCCCCCTCGGTATATGTCCTTCCATCCCCTGCCGTCGTCATTGATCCGCGAAACGTAGGCTGTGTCGTTGGTCTTCAGCCCGAAGAGATAAGGATGGCCATTGAGTTCAAAGGAGCGAACAGCGACGTAATTGGAGGCCCATTGCCCCCGGTAGATGTCCTTCCATCCCTTGCCGTCGTCATTGATCCGCGAGATGTAGGCTGTGTTGTTTTTCTTCAATGCGAAAATATACGGGTGGCCGTTGAGGTAAAATGTTGTTATCGCGGTGCCCACATAGCTGGAGGCCCATTTCCCCTGGTAAATATCTTTCCATCCCCTGCCATCGTCATTGATTCGGGAGATATAGGCTGTATTGTTCGTCTTCAGCCCGAACAGATATGGATGGCCGTTGAGTTGGAAAGAGACAACGGCTACATAGTTGGAGGCCCATTGCCCATGGTAAATGTCCTTCCAACCCTTGCCATCGTCATTGATTCGGGAGATATAGGCTGTGTTTGAAGGCCAGCGTTTGAGAGCGAAAATGTGGGGATGGCCGTTGAGGTAGAATGTCGTGATCGCGGTGCCCACATAGTTGGAGGCCCATTGTCCCTGGTGAATGTCCTTCCAACCCTTGCCATCGTCATTGATCCGCGAAATGTAAGCTGTGTCGTTGGTTTTCAATCCGAAGAGATACGGGTGGCCGTTGAGTTGGAAGGAGACGACGGCCACGTAGTTGGAGGCCCATTTATCGGCGTAGATGTCCAGCCACCACCCACGATTCATGGGGCTCTTCCAGTCCCGGATCACCTCAGCCTCCAGGGGCGTCATTCGGAGTCCGCCGCCTGAGTTCTTGAGGAACATATAATCCAGGATGTCCGGCGGCCGAGAGGTCGGCCCTTTGCGAGGATTAAACAGCTGATAGAGCAGGTTGCTCCACACGTTCGCGGTATGGTCACCCTCTCCGATCTCCGGGTGCACATGCCGGTAGGCGTCCATCGCATCCACTTGTCCAAAAAGGCCCTTCATCAACTCGTAAGCTTCCGGTTTCACTCCATTGACGTTAAAGTCTCCCATCATGATCGCCGGACTGTCCGACACCCTGGATACGCCGCTTCCGGGCCCTGCAGTAGTCATTTGGGCAATCTGTTTGATGTCCGGCTGCTGCTTGCCACCCACGTCCGTGCATGCGTGGCTGATGCCCAACCTGAAAGTCGGCCCCCCATCCCACAGCTCAACGGTTGCGGTTATGACGCCCTTCCTGGCCCAGAACTCTTCTTCGCCAGGATCTGTCCTAGCGGGGAACGGCGAGAAAGTCACGTTGGTCAGCTTGTACTTGCTTAGAAGCACCAAGCCGCTCGTGGTCTTGCCCGTGGCCAGCAGGCCTGTTAGACCGGTGAGCAATCCCGCAGGATCTGATACACCTCGGGCCAACGCTATAACCCTCGGATCCAACTGCACATCAGGCGGGTGGTATCGATAGGGGTAACTATCCGCCAGTTGATCGCAAATCCAGCCCTGCCGCTGATATGCCCAGACTTCCTGCAATCCGACGATGTCTGCGCCGCACTCCCTGATTCTTTCGACGATCAGCTTGGCCCGGCTGTCGTCTTTAAAGACTAACGGATCGCTCCGCTCGTAGAGCGTGCGCGTGAAGAGCCTTGGGAAATCGTTCTTGAGATAGTTGCCTACTTCCGCACTGGATCCCCCAAACAAATGCGTGTTGTATGTCAACACCGTGATGCCGTTTGCCATCGGGTCTGCAGGGGCTCTCCGTTTCAAGGCATTCTCTGGAAGCGCATTCGGCATTTCGACAAACGTCCAAGTAGTCTTGGGACGATGGGGTGGGCAGCCGTATTGTTTGATCTCGTCACCCGTCACCAGAGCCAGGCATTTGTTGCTGTTATTATTTCTGATGACCGATGGTCTCCCGAAGTCGACTGCCGAGGGCTGCGAAGGAGATGTGCCAGGGGGCACCGCTTCTATCCTCCAAACAGTATCCCCCCTGTCGCAAGGCGCGACTTGCGTCACCTGGCTGCCGTCGCTCTTGCTTTGATGCGCGACGCCAAGACAGAGTCCGCTGTTTCTGTTAGCGATCCGGTAGCCTCCACCCTCTGGGCGCATCTCCCAGATCGCGTCAAGACTCCCTGTTCCGCATTCCTTGTGTACCAAGGCTGCACCGTGTACCTTGCTGCCACCCTTGACTGATAGACATTTTCCACTGTACTGGTTCTTGAGTTGCACCAGCAAACCCGAATCCGCCTGAGCCGCCGCAGCGGTATTGGAGAAAAAGAAGAATGATGCGATCAACAAAAATGATATGCGATGCATGGCATGCTCCTTTTCATGAAACAACTCTTGAAATTCATCTCGAAGTAGGGCTAGAAGCCAAATCTGCTTTGCCGCGGCAGCAGAGAGCAATCGCCTAATCCGGCAGGACAGAGGAGAAAAATCAGCGGGGGACGACCTCTCCCGCGACACAGCTACTCAGTTTTCCTCCCTTATCGTCTCCTTCGATTTTTGCTAAATCCAGATGGCGGTCGGCCGATTTTACTTCGTAATCGGAAAACAGAGACTGAGCTTTCCTGACCTAATCCGTTATTGTAGTGACGGAAGCGGCACGTCAGAACAGCGGAATTGCATGCGAATCTCGAGATCCTTGCCTGGTCCCCGTTGCCGTCGAGAGACCGCTCGCCACATTTCCCCTGCCAGCCTTGAACTGCAGATTCATTTGAAGCGGCGCCCAGATCAGCACTGGAAAGGAACGGCGCCAAAACCGCTGAGGTCAGCATGTACTCCATAGGCTCGCCGTTTTCAAGAAGTGCCGCGGCGCAAATGCGCGAGATGCCGCAACATATATGGTTCACAGCAATTTGCATTATGGTAACCGACTAAGTAATCTCAATTCAACAAAAAACGATTTTCTTCGGGCTGTGCACTGAATCCGATGGCGTAAGAAGGGGAGGGAGATTAGGGACAGACCGGTTCTTGACTCGTATTAGATTCCCAATATGATTCAACGGTCCCAGAACAGGCCGATGATCCGCGAGCAGGACTAACCACCTCATATGCGGCGCTTCAGGGCATCAAGGCGAACCGCCGATGGGCGGTTCCTACCAGACCGGCTGTATGCCTTTGGACAGAATTTTCATTCTGTTCCTGCCATCCAACGACACGGCGCATACGCAGAATCCTTCGCGCCCGCACTCGTCCCCGTAATTCCGATAGAGAATAAAATTCCCATCTGGAGAGAAGCATGGTTCCAGCGCGTCTTTGACGACAATGAGATCCTTCCCGCTCAGAGTGTCCAGCAGATGGATCTCATTGAAGCCGGAGCCCTGAAGCCGATCGTAGGCATAGGCCAGACGACGTCCGTCGGGATGCCAGGACAGTCGGGTCGCACCGCGGTTGTTGCGGCTGATTCTGTTTGTCGGCTCATCGAACCGGGCGACGGTCGCGAGTCTCGTTGTCTCCCAGCCGCTCGGGGGCTCTCCTGCCGATGCGGATTCCGCCTCTGCAATCCAGATGTCTCCATTGCGCGTGAAAGCAAGCTTCTTTCCCGAGCGCGACCACGCCGGGTGGGCGTGATCTGCGAAGGAGAAACCCGTCCCGTTTGCAAAGAGATCGTATCGAACAATGACCTTACATGGTTCTGTTCCTCTCGGGAGAACATCAAATATCGAAGTTGCGACAATCACGCCGTTTGCCACTTTTCGGTCAAGATCGATTCCTGCCGTCCCATTCATGCGCTCGGCTTTGAATTCCTCCGCATGTGAAAACGTCACCGAACCACTACCCGGGTGCCAGGATATGCTCACATCCGAAAACCGGGACTCGCGATTTACGTCGGAGTCCGTCCACTGAAAAGTGAGCGGCAGCTGGTTGCTTCCGTTGGCCCTTGCCAGCCAGACATTGCCTCGGCGCACAAACGCAATCTGGGACTTGTCCGGAGACCAAGCCGGACTCAGCCCGTTTTCGATAATGAGCGTCTGATCCGTTCCATCGCCGTTACACACCCAGATGTTGCTGTCACGAACGAAGGCCACCTTCCAGGGTCGAAGGGTTTCATAGAGAGGGGCAGATTCATGTTCTGCCATGGCAAGACCAAAAAATCCAATCAAGAGTAAGGCCATCCGCAGGATCGATTTCATAGGGAATCCTTTCCTACCTTGGTCAGGGGAAGGATAAGAAGTATTGGCTGACGTTTTTCGTTGTTGCTTCGGTAATTCCCGATTTCGGCAGCCGCTTATAAAAGGCAAAATGTAAACTCAGGGGTTTGGGTCGCCCTCCCAGGCAGGATTTTACATCTAAGTACGTCGGTTCATAAATACGCTAACGCATTTTGGAATCACGCAGCGCGCTTCATTTTGTTGAGTAGCGCATCGAGGTCACCTCGCGTGAACATCCACTCGAACGGCTTGGCTGCCCTCTCATAGTGCTTTTGGAAGCCGATGAGTCGCTGGCGCAAGGCACGCAAGGAGTCGAAGTGATTGGGTGTTAGCGCCTTCCTTTGCACGATGGAAAAGTTGATTTCGATTTGATTCAACCAACTCGCATGGACCGGCCCGTGGACAGGAACGAGTCGTGGATGTTTGCTCCGAAGCCTCGCGATGCATGTGGGCGCCCGATGTGCGGAACCATGGTCCATAATCCAGAACACCCGCCGAGCTTCATTGTAAGGCGTTTGACGCCTTACCTGGTCCACGAGCCGATCGAAAGGTTCAATTCCGCTCCTGCTTTCGCAGCGGCCAAACAACTTCGCCCGGTGAACGTCCAGGGCTGCCAGATACGCCCAGGCTCCACAGCGTTTGTATTCGTGTTCGATCTTCATGGCGGACCCGGGCCGAGGCGGAAGGGATGCGCGCTTTCGGCGACGTGCCTGAATGCTCGTCTTCTCGTCTGCCGACAAAACAAACTCGTCATCTTTGAGACGGCGTCCGTTCCAGCTCCTTTCATACAGGTCGAGAATGCGCCCGGCCTTGTCTGCAAATTGCGGGTCCCGTGGGAAAATCCAGCAACGGTGCTGCCAGGGTCGAATCGCATCCTCGTTAAGCCATCGCCATATCGTGGTGCGGCTGATCGATGCCCCAATTCCGGACTGCCGCACAGCTGCGGCGAGATCCCTCGTACTCCAGCGGGAAAGAGGCATGCCAAATGTCGACGGCAACTCACAGGCCTGTGCCTTAATCTCGACCACCAGGTCCGGGGGAAGAAGCCCGGGGGCGACCCGGGCGAGGACGCTCGTCCAGCCCGACCAGACCTTCTTCAAAAAACCTCTTGCGCCATAAACAGACAACCTCCCGCCGGGTTTGGAGACAACGCGCGATCTCTTCGTTTTCTACGCCCTCGGCCGCAAGCAGGATCATTCTGGCCCGTTGGACCTGAAAGTACGGTAACGTATATTTCCGAGATCGAGCAAGCAGTACCTGTTGCTCGTCTGACGACAGAACTATCTGGAATGGGCTTCTTCTCGGCATTCTGGTTGCCTCCTTTGCCGACCAGAATGCCACAAAACCCGGCCAAATTCAAGAAATCATACGTTAGTGTATTTACGAACATGAGTACTTAGTCAGTGGTCATAGGACGGCCGTAGTCTCAGGGGCCGGACGGGGGACCTGCGGACGGTGGATTTGTCTGCTCCGCCATTCCTTTGCGGGTGTAAAATCCTGCCGGAGCAGCTCACAGCTGTGATTTGGAGAAGACCTGGAAATTGACATAATCTGAGCTTTTTTTGTTCGACAGTACCACTACTTTAGGCTGCCGACGCGATCGCGAAAGAGTCACGCTTTGGCATCTTCGTTATTACGAAGGGACGGTTATATGCGCAAACGGTTTTTGATTGCATTGTTTCTAGCGCTTGTCTGCGCCTCTGTGGTTCAGGCGCAGGACATCAATATCGCCAAACAACTTGAGGGCTTCGACGATTACATGGCCAAGGTTCTAAAGGATTGGAACGGCCCGGGGATTGGCGTGGGCATTGTGGTTGGCGACAAATTGGTCTTCGCGAAAGGGTATGGATATCGTGATTACGAAAAGAAGCTGCCGTTCACGCCGGCGACGGTGTGCCCGATCGCGTCGAATACGAAACTGTTTACTGCGGTCGCCGCGGGCATGCTGGTGGAAGAAGGCAAGCTGACCTGGGATAAGCCGGTGCGCGAATCGGTATCCACGGTGAGGTTCTACAACGAACAGCTCAACAATACCGTGACCCTGCGCGATATGCTATCGCACCGGACCGGCGTTACGCGTCACGACACCATCTGGTACAAGTCCGACTTTACGCGGAAAGAACTGTTCGAACGGCTGAAGTATCTTGAGCCGCAAGAACCGATGCGGCAAACGTTCCTGTACAACAATCTGATGTACGCGGGCGTGGGTTACATGATCGAACTGGAATCCGGGAAGACCTGGGAGCAGTTCGTGCGGGACCGCATTCTGGGACCGCTGGAGATGAAATCCACAGGTTACTCGATCGCCCACATGTTGAAGCAACCCGAACACGGCGTCGGCTTTACTGAGCGCAGGGATTCCTTCGAACTCTACCGCATTCCTTACTACGAAGACATAGAAGGCGTAGCGCCCTGCGGAGCAATCGTCTCCAACATTGAGGATCTGTCGCACTGGTTGATCGCATTGATGAACGACGGCAAGTATAAAGGCATGAACGTGGTGCCGGCCGATGTGCTCAAGCAGACGCTCGCGCCTTCCATTGCGCTGCCCAATACTGCCGCCGAGCAGCGGGGATTCTGGGAGGTCCTGAACTCGGCCTATGGCATGGGGCGTTGGACCGCCTCTTACCGCGGGCACCTCCTGGCGTATCATGGCGGCGATCTGCCGGGCTTCCACTCGCAGGTGTCCTTTATGCCGAAGGAGCACATCGGCGTGCTGGTGTTTGTGATCGGCGATCATACCGCGCCCCTCTACAACCTGATCAGCTACAACGTGTACGAAAGGCTCCTGGGGTTGGACCAGACGCCTTGGATCCAGCGCATGCTCGATATTCGCCTGAAGGCCAAGGAGGCCGGAAAGCAAGCGCGAAAAAGAGCCGGCGAGGATCGTGTGCCGAATACCAAGCCGTCGCACACGCTGGCGGACTACGTGAGCGATTACGAAAACCCAGCGTACGGTGTGATGAGGATCGGGCTAAAGGATAACCAACTCCAGTTCGACTTCCATAAGATCCGGATGCCACTGACGCACTTTCACTATGACCGCTTCGATACGGCGGATGACGAGCAGGATGGCAAGTGGTCGGTGAATTTCCGCACCAATCCCCAAGGCGACATTGATCAGGCCGTCATTTCGCTGGACGAGGCAGAGGCGGTCTTCACGCGCAAGCCGGAGAAGCTCGATCCCCAGACGCTCGGGAAGCTGGCCGGCAGCTACGAGACGCCGACCGGAACAAAGATCCAGATCACCTACCAGGAAAACAGCGGACTGTCGCTGGTGTCGCCCGGCGCGCCTCCGATACCTCTCCAACAGATCAAGGGCCTGCGATTCCGCACCCCGCAATTCTCAGATGTGATATTCGAGTTTGTGCTGGAAAACGGCGAGGTGAAGGCGCTCAAGCAAAGAAGTCCTGAGGGAGAGTATACGTTTCCGCGAAAGTAGGGCCAGCAGTTTGACGCATAGTAGATGCAGAGAAACTGCGGTGATGTAGACATTGCTGGTCAGGGCGGGCATCCGATCACAGCTGGCATGCGATTTGGGTTCCCATCAGCATCTGAGCAAACAGAATTACCATGGGGCTATGGGAGTTGGGAATCCGATGGGAAAATTGGCAACCCCGCATGGAGACTTCTTTATCCTCGGCAATTCCAATTTGTCTCGGCTTTCTGCGAGGAACCCCACATAATCCGAGTATTGGTGTCGATTGCGAAAAGTCACTCCTAACCACTTGTGGGTGACCACAACCTCGCGGGGCAACCAGAACGGATGGGAAACAGGGTTGAAATCTACTTCGCTGAACCAGATTTCCGAAGTCTGTCTGGTCAGTCCGGCGTCGCTCCTGGGGGCCAGCAGGTCCGTACGCATGCGCACGATTTGGCAGGATTGTGGATCCACCCACGCCAAGCCTTGATAGCACAGCGGTGTTGGCGGCATTCCTTCCATTTGGAAATTCCCCGCAGGAGCCTCCGGTATCGGCTTCTGTGCGATAGCGATTACATAGGCGTTCGGCTTTGAGATCTGCCTGCCTATATGGCGCATACGAGAGGTGGATTGCAGGTTCGGATAGAAAAAGATGCTGGCCGCAGCAAAACCGGAGGTCATAGCGGAGATGCCCTTCAATCGCTCACGCTGAAGCGGCCGGCCGCGACTGTCGCTCCTGGACTCCCGCGCCTGGACGCCCTTGCCATCAGAGCTAATCTCGATGGTGTAGTTGTAACTCTGATCGAGGCGGTCGTCGACCCTGCCGTCATTGAGCAACCTCTCGAGGCGGATTTTTTCTTTCGAGGCCGTGTTGGGAAAGTCGCGAAAGAACATTTCCACGGCTCCCCCTACCTTCTGCAACAGAGAGCCAAGTTCGTCCTGATTTTCGGTAAACGTCAGATCGCTCATTTCCGCAGGGTAGGCACCGCGCAATTCTTCGGCACTGGGATCTACCACGGTTCGGGCCTTTGCATAAATCTCCATCGCAGTTGGCGGCGCAGCGTTTGCCAAGCCCTCTGTTTTGCCCTTGTTCTCATTGATCGAGACAAGCCGGGAGAGATCAAAGAAGACTGTCTTGCGTCCGGGCAGGCTTTCTGCCGCCTGCAAAAATCCGCGCAATGCAGATGTGGTTCTCTGCCCAATGCTCACCGACATTTGCGCCAGGCCGGCAGCTCTTCGACGTGTGGTTTTCTCGGCGTCGATAACTTCCCTCCCCCAATTGGGGTTCCGGTCATTTAGCAGCTCCCATCCCCGATACGTTCGTACGGCGGGCAGTCCCGCCATGCTCTGGACGAAATAGGTAATCATGTCCCAATCGTTGCGTTCGATGGCAAGCGCCTGCGCTTCGGTCATGGGCGGATGAGTCAGGTCCTGCGCTCCCGGGCTCACATGTTCAGTCGAGTAACGTCACTGTTGTTTCGAATTGCTTTGACAATTCAGCCGTTTTAGGACGCGTCTATGGGAAACATGGTTCATTCGATTTGGCGGACATAACCGGCTTATCGGACAGGTGATTCAGCCTGCATAGACTTTCGGAAGCAGCCCATTGCAGACATTCCCAGCCTCATGCCCGCGAATTCGCGTTCTGCGAAACTGCAAAAGCCAACGCATTCCGTCACGCGGGCCAGCAGTGGCGTTACCGGACAGAACCCCCTTCCCGCAGGAGGTGTGACCGTTTTGTCCGGTTTTGGCAGTTACCCAGGCATGACTGGTCATCAGTCAATCTAACAAGCCCATTTATGGTCAGCGCAACGGCTTACGGGGTGCCTGCAATCCCGGTAACTGCTGCTGATTGAGCTTTCTCGATCTCTGTCATCTGACTTATAGTGGCGGATATACCAGTTGCTGTCGTTGCAGTGGGCGAATCGCTTCCGCGGAGGCTCCCATGCCCGAGATCGGCCAGACCATCTCGCATTACCGAATCACTGAGAAGCTGGGGCAAGGAGGAATGGGCGAGGTTTTCCTGGCGAATGACCTTGTATTGGAGCGCAAGGTCGCGATCAAATTCTTGCCTGATTCAGTTCAGCAAGATGTGCAGGCACGCACGCGTTTTCTGCGCGAAGCGAAAGCCGCCGCAGGTCTGGACCATCCGTTTATCTGCAAGGTCTACGAAACAGGTGAGGACCAGAGCAAGGCTTTCATCGTCATGGAGTACGTGCCGGGTGAGACTGTGAAGGAGCGTCTGGCCCGCGGGCCGCAGCCACTGCCAACCACATTGCAGTTGGCCTGCGAGATCACTGAAGCTCTTGAGAAGGCGCACGAAAAGGGGATCGTGCACAGGGATCTGAAGCCAGCCAATATCATGGTGACGCAGCAAGGGCACGCCAAGATCCTGGATTTTGGCCTGGCTAGACAAATCAGCGGATCCGGCACCGCGGAAACGGGCGGAAGCACTACTGCGACTGAACAGCTGACTAGGACTGGTGAGGTTGTCGGAACGCTCGCCTATATGTCCCCTGAGCAGGCGCGCGGTGAGCAGGTCGGCCCCGGAAGCGATATCTTTTCCTTTGGCCTGATGCTCTTCGAGATGCTTTCCGGCAAGAATCCATTTGAACGACCGACAGAGATCGACACCATAAGCGCGATTCTTCGCGACGAACCGCCGGCCTTGCGCATGGAATCCTCGGCTCCGCAGCATGCGTTGCGCTGTATCCTTGCCAAATCGCTGGCCAAAAATCCCGAGGAGCGATATCAAAAAGTCGGCGATTTAGGAGCCGATCTGCGCAAACTGCAAGGGGAGATCAGAGGAGGCGGGCTTTCTGCACGCAAGTGGACACTCGCGGTTGCGGCGGCAGTGCTCATCACACTCGTGGTTTTTGCGGTCGCGAATTTAACGCGATTCGCTTCAGTGAAGATC
Source organism: Terriglobia bacterium (assembly GCA_020072565.1). Lineage (NCBI taxonomy): Bacteria > Pseudomonadati > Acidobacteriota > Terriglobia > Terriglobia bacterium. Next base: position 654 of record JAIQGI010000063.1, on the reverse strand, counting down.
CAGGAGACAGGGTATAAGTCCGCTTCTCTAGTCATCGCAGACGTGCAAAATCGAACCGGAGATCCGGCGTTCGACGGCGTGCTCGAAGAATTATTGACCATCAGCCTAGGTGGAGCCGAAAAGATATCGCTCTTCGACCGCAAGCAGGCGATCAGCCTGCTGAATCGCGTCAAGCCTAGTGCCAAAGGACAGCTCTTAGAAGAAGATGCGCGGCTCATTTGCCAAAGGGAAGGCATTGACTGGACCATCAGCGCGTCCATAGAACAAGAAAAGAATGGCTTTCTCCTCAAGGCCAGAGCTCTGGATCCTATCAGCGGCAAGATTGCCGCGGCCGCGAACTGCTCGATCCATGCAAAAGCCGATATACTCAAGGCGGCAGACTATCTCTCAGCCGTGCTAAAGGCAGGACTCGGAGTGGTTTCGCCTGATTCCGCTCATGCTGGCACCAAAGAGACTTTCACCACAACCTCGCTGGAGGCGATGAAAGACTATGCCGAGGCGCAAAAGCTCGATGCCCTAGGAGTCCGTCCGAGAATTGTCTGATTTCTATTGATCGGCGGGCTCGAGAAATTTACCTTATGTTCCATGGCAAAAACATATCGTTCCTACTGTCCGGAGCAGCTCCTGCTGCTGCCGCCGAGCCTGCGTGATTGG
>JAIQGI010000062.1 GCA_020072565.1 Terriglobia bacterium | reverse complement strand
TGACGAAGAGCGCCGTCAACTTCGTCTGCATCCACACGATACTCTGCCAAAATGGAACTACACAATTGCGCCAAATCCCCGAGCAACAGCAATCTACTCATAGCCAAAATGTGAACTTATTTTTGCGCGGGCCCTAAGGCCCCACTGCACCCAAGCCCTCCTGAGAGCCAGTATTCGCGGGGACTTGATTTATCCCGTCCTGAACTGGATTCAACGCAGCGGTGGCGTTTTTTGGTATAGAATGCGGGCCTTCGGAAGAGTAACCAGAGTAGGCATACCGTTACTTCCTCATTTTAGGAATCAGAGGAGATCTCATGACCGGCTTCGAGCGCCTTATCCGTTCTGTTCGCACTGTCCGCCGCATGTTTGCCTTGTGTGTGACCGCAGGTCTCGCGGTCGCAGGCCTTTTGGCGAGTTATTGGAGCCTGGCGCAAGAGACAGCGACATCCAAGCCGGAGGTCATCGAGCTTCGCGACTTTCTGTTGATCGGGCGGATTACTTCTCAAGGCCGCTCAGCGGTTCATGTCGATGCCGTCGAAGCTCAGATCGTCTCCGGGCGTTGGTCCGCGCCCAAGGCCGGCGACACGGTGACATTGGCGGACGGAACCACTCGGACCTGGCAGAAAGCCGCTGCCGGCCAGGATGGCTCGCTTGATTCACAAGCGTGGACCGGAGGCTATGCCTTCACACAAGTGGAAGTGCCGGCTGCGCGGGCGATGATCCTGGAAGCGTCCGGGCATGGCATGGTCTATGTCAATGGGGAGCCTCGAATGGGAGACCTTTACTCAACCGGATACGTGCGGCTTCCCGTCTTGCTCCATCCGGGCCCCAACGATTTCCTGTTCCTCTACGGCCGGGGAAAGATGAAAGCCAGATTGGTGGCCCCGAAATCGGTGGTCGCCCTCGATGCCGGCGACGCCACGTTGCCGGACTTGATCGCCGGTGAGAAGGTGCAGACCTGGGCCGCAGTCGTGGTCTTGAATGCCACATCCCAGCCGATGGTAGTGGGTCATTTTGAAAATGGGCGCTCTTGACTTTCGCTTCCTATCTGCGACAATGGGAGCATGATCCGCTCAAGCAAATTACCTAAAGACGCCAACCAGAGAGCCGCTGAGATTGTACGGCTCTCCACTGAAGAATCCGCACCAGAAAGCAAATCTGAACAGAACCCCGTCTCCGCCTATCTCTCGCAAATCGGACGCAAAGGGGGATTAAAGGGCGGGAAGGCTAGGGCTGCGAAGCTGTCGGCTGCGAAGAGGAAAGAGATCGCTAGGAAGGCAGCTAGCGCGCGATGGAAGACGCAATCTTAGAATTTTCACTCTTTGGGTACAGATGGTTCTGGAATAGTTAAGAGTTGCATACCCGACACTGGGGGTTGCCGTATTTTTGCCTGATTTGTTGTTTCGAAGTTTTCGATAACGCTGCCGATTGCGCTGTGGAGTGCTTTCAAATGCTCCCATGACATCATTATCGTAACGTGATCCCTGATTTTTGGCGCTTCTTCTGGGCTCCCGCCCATGATCGTGCCAAATGTAATAGAAACGTCATAAAAACTAGCACCCATGAATGCAGCGTTCGAATAAATAACTTTAAAATCTTCTGAGCGTTCATGTTCGACGTTTACAAGAGAGACTGGGGAAGACAGTTTGATTTCCATTGGCGATCCTCGCGTATTTGACCTGTTAATTCCACTCGCTGATGCACATCATTTGTTCTCTGTGGCAATTTCGGATCACAAGATTCCACGTTAACTTCTATAAATTGGGCAGTGCCAACAGCAATACAAATTTTATGCAACGCTCCCGGTGATTTTGAAAGAGGAAAGGCTTCCCAGTTGGGTATGGTCCTTCCTCCGGTCTGATTTAAAGCGTGAGTGCTTACTGGAGGAATCAAAAAGTCGGCATCATCATCTAGTCTCGTTACCGCAAAATCATCTTGCGAAAAGTCATTCTCCCAGTTCAACATCTCACTGAAAGAAACAAATTTAACTAGCAACCCGACCCTTAAAACAGATGCTAACCGGACAAGAGTTTCCAAGTTAAAATTAACGGCTCCGGGCATTTCCATCACTGAAATGCGGGATTGCTTCATTCCCGCCGCTTGTGCGAGATCCGACTGATGTGGCATGTCAGATTTAAGCCGTAGAGCTCGGATTTGTGCGGGAATTAGAGTACTTAGTTTTGCTTTTATGTAGGAGGCTCTAGATGCCTTGCTATCTCTAAGTCTAGATATTATTTTCGATCTTTCGCTCACGATAACCAGCCCTCTTTTCCTTGACTAATCTGGCCCTCTCATAAGCTAATTGTGTAGCATCTGGAGGCGTATAAACTCTGCCCTTATGATAACATCCGACTAAGAAAATCGCATGTTTGCGCAACTCGGCGAAGATTCCCATCAGGCGATATTGTTTCCTGTCGGCAACAAATCCTAATTCCCAAATTCTTTCTTTTCTTGGCTTTCCAGAAAGAAAACCCCTAGATCCTTGCCAATTCATTGGCAATTCGATTTTCTGGTTCATCTTCAACAAGGCATTAAGCTGAAACGTTGCGTCTTCAGATAGTTGCTGATACCAGTCATCGATCGGGTTGGATCCATTCTCATACTGAAAATCCCAAAACGTCCAATTACGATCCGATGGACAGCATATCATTTTTTTATTATATGTCAAGAGGATTCTGTTGACATTTCCATATCATTTATTTATTATATACATTCTGAAGGAAAAGGCCAGCAATCCAAAGGCGTTGAAACCTGAACTGCTGGCCTAAATGAACGGCGGGTTGGCTGAGTGGCCTATAGCTCCGGGCCGTAACCCCGGCAACGGCTTTCACCGTTCGTCCGTCCGAATCGGACACCCGCCGCCAATTAATATACGTCCGATGCGAAAAAAAGGCACGCATTGTGTCGATTTTTCTTGACAATGCTTGAGCCGTTCAAGCATAATAGCATTATGAATAAACTAAGCATAGACGAGAAAACAAGGATCATCGGGGCTCTGGTAGAAGGCAATTCCATCCGCGCCACTTGCCGCATGACCGGACACAGCAAGGGCGCAGTCCTAAAGCTCTTGGTTGAAGTTGGAAAGGCCTGCTTGAAGTTTCAGGATGAAAAGCTTCGGAATATCCGCTCCAGGCGCGTTCAATGCGATGAGATCTGGAGTTTCGTTTATGCGAAGCAAAAGAACGTTCCCCTTCCTCTCAAAGGTCATTTTGGAATTGGTGATGTTTGGACCTGGACTGCCTTGGATGCCGATTCGAAACTTATGATCAGTTGGGCTATTGGTCCCCGTGACGGCGATACCGCTTATGAGTTCATGAGGGATCTGGCCGACCGTTTGGCAAACCGAGTGCAACTCACTACGGACGGTCACAGGGTCTATTTGGATGCCGTAGAGGGTGCCTTTGGTTCTCAGATCGATTATGCCATGCTGGTGAAGATCTACGGGGCAGTTCAGGAAGAAACGCGCTACAGTCCGGCAGAATGCATCGGATGCAAAACCGAGCGGATCATGGGAGATCCTGATCGGAAGCACATTTCCACGAGCTTTGTGGAACGGCAGAACCTAACCATGAGGATGAACATGCGCCGGTTTACGCGGCTCACAAATGCGTTCTCCAAAAAGCTTGAAAACCACGTGGCGGCTATTTCGCTGCATTACATGTATTACAACTTCGTGCGGATTCACCAAACTCTGCGCGTGACTCCTGCGATGGAAGCGAGATTGATGGAAAGTCCGATGGAGATCCGAGAGATTGCGCTTTTGACGGAGAAGTATTAGAATCGCGGAGAAACTGTAAAACCCGACGGGCATCGGGTTTCAAAAACGTGGACGCAAATCTACGATAAAGGAGATTTGTGTCTATGTCAACCGTCCACTCTGTTACCTCCGATGTTCCCTCGTTAAAACACGAAGCCATTGAAGATAGGATCGACCCTCATCAATGGAGGGTTGAATGTTTGGATTTATCAACCGGAGATGTTTACGTAGCATTATTTTGCGGTCCAATCGCCAAGGAAAGGGCACTGGAATACGCAGACTTCAAAAACCGCTCCATCGACTAACCTACACCTGTATTATGATTTGATCGATACAGGTTTGTGGTTTGCGATGCCAACCGCCAGTGCTACCAGCATGCCATGTTCCCGCCTGCAGGGAAATATGCATGAGTTTGCCTACCTCCATACATTTCCAATCTCCACCCGGAGGAAGACCTTTTGAAGTGCTACCGCCGAATTGAAAAGAAAGAACGCGCATGACCCCGTTTTTCCATCCGAGGATGTGAGGACACATCTCTCTCGGGTAATTTTCATAGACCGCCTTTATTTGCAGTCGCTCTTTTATTGCTTTGGCGATCAGTTCTTGGTTTGTGGGCATGATTCGCTCCATCGCTTGTCATTGAGGTGCGGCCCACGATATTACTCCCAAACCCCAAAATCTCAAAATGACCCACTACCCAGCCGATGGAACAATTGACAATCACCGCTTCTTATGCTCAGGCCCCGCCAACGCAGACCCCCTTGCCCAGAATCCCGCCTTTCAGCGAGCGAAAAATCGGATTCCAATTGAGGGGGCCTGCCGTCGCGGCCGTCGACAAACTCCCGGTCGAACTCAGACTGATGGTGACGGAGGCAGGCCGGACGCGGACGATGGATACGGCCGGGCTCAACCTCCGTGTGCGTCAACCCTCTCAGACCTACAAGCAGACATTCATCAGCGGCATCGACGGCAGCGTGCAGTATTACGCCGTGAACCCGGCACAGCCGGCGGTGCCCTCCTCAACGGCATCCGGCGCGAGGGCCAAGGCGGATGGCACACCGGCGCTCTTTCTCACCCTGCATGGGGCCGGTGTTGAAGCCATCGGCCAGGCTGGTGCCTACAACGGCAAATCCTGGGGCTACATTGTTGCGCCTACCAATCGCAGACCCTACGGATTCGACTGGGAAGATTGGGGGAGGCTGGACGCCCTCGAGGTGCTCGACCTCGCTCGCAAACGGTTGCAAACCGACCCTCAGCGGACCTACCTGACAGGTCACTCCATGGGCGGGCACGGGGTCTGGATCCTTGGAGCAACGTTCCCCGATCGTTTCGCCGCCATCGGCCCCAGCGCCGGATGGATCAGCTGGGCGACTTATGGCAGGGCAACACGTGATGCCCAGACGGGTGCGGTCCAGGAGATGCTGCAGCGAGCCTCGGCGCCCAGTGACACAACATCTCTCATGCGCAACTACGCCCAGCTGGGCGTGTATATTCTGCACGGCGCCGCCGACGACAACGTCCCCGTGGCGCAAGCCAGGACCATGAACCAGAACCTGAGCAGTTTCCACCGGGATTTCGTTTTCCACGAGCAACCGGGAGCCGGCCACTGGTGGAATGTCTCCGACGAGCCGGGAGCTGCCTGTGTCGATTGGCCGCCGATGTTCGACTTCTTCGCCCGGCACACGCTTCCCGGCAATTCGAGCATCCGCAAAGTGGAGTTCGTCACTGCAAATCCGGGCGTATCTGCGTGGTCCCATTGGGTGGGCATCGAGGCCCAAATCCACCCGCTCAAGCCCAGCTCGGTCAGCATTCAATATGATCCGGGGCATCGGCGTTTTGCCGGTACCACCGAAAACGTCGCCCGATTGTCCTTCCGCCTCGACCATGTTCCGCCAGGGAAACCGATTCTGGTCGAACTGGACGGCCAGAAGATCGACGGCATCGCCTGGCCCACTGGCGCGCCGCAGATCTGGTTGAAGCGGGAAAGCGATAAGTGGGCTCCGATAACTCAGCCATCCATGGCGTTGAAAGGACCGCAGCGCTACGGCCCTTTTAAGGAAGCCTTTCGCAATCGGATCATCATGGTTTACGGCACTCACGGGTCGCCGGAGGAGAACGCCTGGGCGTTCGCCAAGGCACGCTACGACGCGGAACAATTCTGGTACCGTGGGAACGGTTCGCCGGATGTGATCCCTGATGTCCGGTTCCAGGCGGCGGCAGAGCCTGACCGCGACGTGATCCTGTACGGCAACGCCCAGACCAACTCTGCCTGGAGCCAGTTGCTGGCCGACAGCCCGGTACAGGCGGGAGGAGGATCCATCCGCATCGGCCGGCGCGAGGAGAAAGGGGAAGATCTGGCGTGCCTGTTTCTGCGTCCGAGGCCGGGAAGCAATCGCGCGTCCGTCGCCGTAGTAACAGGATCGGGCATCGCTGGGATGAGGCTCACCGATCGACTGACCTACTTCAGCTCCGGCGTCTCCTACCCTGACTGGATTATTCTCGGACCGGATATCCTGACCCGGGGCAGCGCCGGCATCAGAGCGGCAGGCTTCTTCGGAGCCGACTGGAACGTGGACTCGGGCGAGTTCGCCTGGCGCCAGTAAGCAACCCGCGACGCAAGAAGGAAACCGGGGGCCTTTTCGAAATGCGACTGCTGCCGGCCGTCTTTACTCGGGGTTCTGGATCGCCGACACGTTGTCGATGACTCCCAAGCCACGGCCGTCGGTCGCGATCCCCGGCATGTTGTCGCGCGGGTGAACCCGGAGATCCCAGAAGGCTGCGTTCGGAAGCCCTGAACCTGCAATGGCAATCACGAGTCTTTCTTGGTTTCCTCCGCCCGCTTGGTGGCTTCGAGGCCTTCGAACGGATCCAATCCCAGGAGTTCCCTGATCTCGGCTTCCATCGTCCTTTCGGCTCCGGGCCCATAGCCGATGTGGCGAAAAACCATCTTGCCGTCGGCATTCAGCAGCAGGTTGGTCGGCGTGCCCGAGACGCTGTAGTTGACGCGGGCATAATCAGAGGCATCTACCACTAGCACCGGAAAAGTGTACTTGCCCTTGGCACGCCACGCGGGTATTTCCCCGTTCTGGCCCGGAGTGACGTTGATGGAAACCATGGCAAAACCCTGATAGAGATGCTGCAGGCGTTGCCCGGGATTGAGTATCAGCCAGAAGGTGCGACCAGTTGCCGGATCTTTCTTCCAGCAACGCCAGCCGGCGATTGGTTTCTTCCGGTTGGCTCCAGCCTCCTAGTGCAACGAACAAACCTGTTAAGCCCGTCCGTCACTCGTCTGCCGATGTTCAAGGTCACGCTAACTACAGCGACCGATATGCAATTTGACAGAATGCCCGCAAGCCGTCAACAATATTTTTTCAAAGAAAGTTTTCCACAAGATATCTGTCCCGACACATGAGAGATACGGTTTTGCATTTTTTTACAATAGTTTCCGCTATTGGAAACCTTAATTTTTCCGCATGACATCATGGACTGTAAGCTATTCAGATTACAGCAGATGCATCCTTACAACAGCATGCGTGTTCTCCATGGCGGCCTTTGCATTTTCGAAGCAGTCCCTCATGCGCGGGGCGCGCACCCAAGCGCATGAAAACTTGCACATGATTTTTAGAGCTCCTTTGAGATCTTTGAGCCTTGGAGGTGAGCCCACCTCGAAGGCTCAAAGTACTCGAAGAATCCCCAAGCGCCACGGCTATTTTCGGAGCAGTTGTTCATGCGCCGGGACGCATGTTAGCAGGCTTTTTAAAGGGAGCCATTTTCAGCGGAATATTTTGGGACCAGTTCTGATTCTGACACACCACCGCGGCCCTTCCTACCAGATTCGGGTTTGGGGTCGCTACCTCCAGAATCTTAAAATGCGCATTCTGTCGACTTGCACCGTCGCTCCAGCCTATGAATGCAATCAGACTTGAAAACCATGCTACAGGATCGAGGATCTGGACACACTACTAGCAATCTCTGCAGGTGTTCATGTTCAGGACTCGGTCATCGGAATCACGCCGGAGGCCCAATCGAATCTATCCGTCCCGCTCTTGAGCACGAAGGCCAATGGCCGGGAAATCGGGCTCACTATGGTAAAAGAAATCCTGAATCGGTATGGTTTCGAGTTTTCGCTCGAGAGTCGCCCCGGCGATCCCACTCGATTCACGATCCGCTTTAACGAAGTGGCCGCCGAGGCTGGAGCTAATATGCGCACACCGTTTGGCGATTCCCTGGCATGATCGCAACCTGAACGAGGTTTCGCTTGCCGAATACGCCGACAGATCCCTGCTCTGCGCGGCGCGCACATGACGCCCTCGATCAAGTCATGGCTCAAGCAGGAATGGCTTCATGGTTGCCCACTGATCCTTCCAGGCAACCGGGATAAGATGCTGGGATACCTCAGGTGGAAAATCGGCTGCCATCAGCGCTCTCTTGTCCGGCTGCAAGTTGTAAAGCATGAAAGGAAGCACAAGATACGGCGGTCCGGTATGTTTTTGGCTATGCTCCACTATCTGATTCATCAATCTCGCGTGTTCCTCGTCCGGTATCCGGAGGCTTTCGAGCCACGCAAACGTGAAGTGCTCCTCCTCGATTTGAACGTGCGGGCGCCACAGGGCAATCATTCTCTCCAGCGCCCGGTCCAGTCGCCGGAATCCCTCCGACATGCTCCCTTCATCGCACATGGCCACTGCCGCATCGATCTCCTTGAGAACAGGAACGATCTGCTGGTGCTGCATCATCAACAGATCAAAAGGCGCCTCCCGCAGCTTGTTTCGAAAACATGGGAATGCAAGCTCGTCTTCCGTGAGATGGTGGCCGTGGATGATCGAGGAAAGCGCTCGAACATAATTCAGGAAGCCTTCCCGTGTCGAAGCGTCTGATGAAGCCTCGCAGAGCGGCTTTACGCTGGTGAGTGCCACTTCCAGGCCGCGAGTCACTGCCGCATGAATGCAGAGGAGACTCGCAACCACATTTGGTTTTGATTGTCCGGTCATGTGGAAACCTCCTGTGTACGCGAAAAGCGGGCCGAAATGCGGAACTGCTCCTAATTTGTTTTACCGCACACGGGTAGGTTGGACAAGATCTGATACAGTAACGCGACGGCGACCAGCACCAATGACTGCGCAATATTGCGCTGACAATGAGGACAAGCCGGATGCTGAGTCCCCGCATTCCCGTTTCCTCTCGAGGTGGTTGTGCTGTCTGTTCCTTCGGTCACCTGCACGTATTGTCGCGATACCGGAGAAGTGAACGCAAGCGGCCGGATCCCCTGGGATGCTCCGCCAGTTCTACGAGTAGCGCGTATTTCGGGCCGGTGGCTGGTTATCCCAATCCAAATTTCCACAAGCCCGTCGGGACAACGGGGCAGCCTGCAACTGCCCGCAATCCACATAACTGCTTCCGATAGGAAGTCGCAATTCTGGACACTTCGATCACTCGCGGCGCAATGCCGCCACGGGATCGCTACTCGCCACCCGCCGAGCCGGTATATAACTGGCTCCACTCGCCACAACGGCCAGCAGCATTGCGGCCGTCAGGATGGATGCCGGATCCGTGGTGCTCACTCCATAGAGCCGGCTGGCGGTCAGGCGCGCAAGCGCCAGGGCCGCTGCGGCACCAATGCCAATCCCGGCAAACGTCAAGGTCAGACCCATTCCCAGAACCAGCTTCAGGATGTCGCGCGATTCCGCTCCCAAGGCCATTCGGACGCCGATTTCACGCGTGCGCTGACCGACCGCTTGGGAAATGACACCGTAAAGCCCGATGGACGCCAGGAACATTGCGGCCGCCGCAAAGACGCTAACCAGCGTGGCTATGATGCGCTGGTCAAGGAGTTCGGCGTCCAGATGTTCGGCGAAAGTGCCGGCGGCGTAAACTGGCAGGTTTGCGTCAAGCGCGTTCACTTCGCGCCGCAGTGTCCCAATAAGGCTCTTGGGCTGTGAAGCGCGGACGTGCAGCACCATCTCCGGCCGATAGTGCTGGCCGATCGGCAGGTACAGCAAGGGAAGCGGCTTTTGGTCGAGGCCGCGGAACTTGCTGTCCCCGGCCACGCCGATGATCTGAAGCCAGGGCCCGATGCCCATGCCGGCAAGGCGCAGCCTTCTGCCCAATGCGATTTCCCCCGGCCAGAAGCTGCGTGCCATGGTCTCGTTGATGATGGCCACACCCGGAGCGCCCACGCCATCCAGGGAGGTAAACTCGCGACCCTGAAGAAAAGGAATTTGCATCGTTGCGAAATAGCTCGGGCCGACGATGTTTGAATCCACCTCAAGCGGAAACTTATCAGAATGCGATTCGTGGCCCTCGCGCTGGATACGTGTCGAGTTGTGTGCCCCGATGGGGATCGTTTGCGCCACGCTCGCGGACTCGACGCCGGGAACCGACGCTGCCCGGTCGAGCAGCTGGTGGTAGAACAACCGGCCTTGGTCCGGCGAATAGCCTCGAGTACCGAGATCTACCGACAACAGGAGCAGGCGATCACTCTGAAATCCAAGTTCGGTTCCCTGGTAATTGCGCAGGGTCTTTAGAAACAGCCCCGAGCCCACCAGGAGCACCATAGAAAGCGCCACCTGAAAAATGACCAGAGACCGGGATGCGGAACCATGGCGACGCGGAGCCGTCGAGGCCTCACCTTTCAGAATGGGGAGCAAGTCGAGCCGCGATGCCTGCAAGGCCGGCGCCAGCCCGAAAATCACGGCCGTCAGGATCGAGAGGATGAGCGTGAACAGGAGCACGCGGGAATCCGGAGCCACGTCAAGGGTCCAGCCAGTCGGTAGGAGCAGGAGTACGAGCCTGCTCGACCAGAAAGCCAGCAGCAGTCCGACCACGGCGCCCAGCAGCGAGAGAAGCACGCTTTCGGTCAGAAGCTGGCGGATGAGCCGGCTCCGATCCGCGCCCACCGCGAGGCGCACGGCGATTTCCCCACGCCGCGCCGAGGCGCGTGCCAGCAGCAGGTTGGCCACGTTCGCGCAGGCAATCAGCAAAACCAGACCCGCAACGACAAACAGCAATCCAAAAAAACTCATGTCGTTCCGGTCCAGTGTGGCCAGGCCCGTGGCCGGCTTAACGTCGACACGCCAGTTCTGGTCGTTGTGATAAGCCTGATCAAGGTGGACCGAAATGGTTCTGATCTCTGCCTGCGCCTGCTCAAGCGTGCGGCCGGATTTGAGCCGGCCGATGACAGCGAACCAGTCCGACCCGCGTTCGTCGAGCAGTTTCGGGCGGTCCGGCATCACCAGCGGCTGCATCGGGATAGGAACCCAGACATCGATCGGCACCGCCCAGTCCGTGAGATTGAAGTCCTTCGGCGTGACGCCCACCACCGAGTACGCTTGCCCGTTCAGCAGCAGCGGTCTTCCCAGGAGTTCAGGATTACTTCCGAAACGCCGCCTCCAGAAGCTGTAGCTCACGACAGCCACAGGTGTCTTCTCGCCAGGTAAGAAAGTGCGGCCCAAAACAGGCTTCACGCCCAGAATGGAGAAGAAGTTTTCCGAAACGATTGCCCCTGTGAGCCGTTCGGCGCCGTCGACGCCCCGCCAGTTGAGCGACGCGCTCCTGGAGATCACCAGGCCCGAAAAGACGGTGTTCTCCTGTTGATAATCGAGGTAATCCGGATAGGAAACAGAACCAAACAGTCGGTGGGTGCGCAGCCACACCAGGTGCTGCGGATCGCTGACACCGGGCCAATTTCGCCAGGCAACCGCATTGAGGACGCTGAAAATGCAGGTGTTGGCGCCGATGCCCAGCGCAAGAGTCACTAGGACGACGGCAGTGAAACCCGGACTCTTGGCAAGCATTCGGAATGCGTGACGTAGGTCTTGCCAGAAACCGTACACTGGATCTCGCCGCTCAGTTCATGTTCACGAAATTGCGTAACAGGACATTAATTTAATAAAAGGGCACGTCCTTTTAAATGCCATCCCATAGCTCTTGATCACGATCACTGAGACTCGAAGGCGCCTGGCGTATTTTCGGAGGGAATCTGTAATTTCACAACCCGGCGGGATCCGGCGCTCGTTGCCCGGGATTGAGTATCAGCCAGAAGGTGCGACCAGTTGCCGGATCTTTCTTCCAGCAACGCCAGCCGGCGATTGGTTTCTTCCGGTTGGCTCCAGCCTCCTAGTGCAACGAACAAACCTGTTAAGCCCGTCCGTTACTCGTCTGCCGGTGTTCAAGGTCACGCTAATTGCAGCGACCGATGTGTAATTTGACAGAATGCGCACAGGCCGTCAACAGTATTTTTCCATGAAAAGTTTTCCACAAGATATCTGTGCCGAGGGATAAGAGATACGGTTCTGAAATTTTTTTCCATAGTTTCCAATAGTGGAAACCCATCTTTTTCTGTTTTTTTCGATGGCCTTAATCATTGCGTATTCAAGCAGATACGACGTTTTAAAGAGAAAGCCGAGGGGCGGACAGGCTTGTGATTCCCGGCGTCGTGGGGGCAGGTTGCGAAAGTCTGACGCAAACGCCGAGACGCCGGTACGCCGGGGGAAAAGCGGGCATGATGCTGGCTTGTGTGACGGAAAATGCCGTGAGTCAAATGCTAATTTCCTATATCGGCGGCATCCGCTCTCGGCTTGCTATCCATCGTGAGCTGGAAGTAACATAAGCGCATCGAAAAAAATGGCGTTGGAGCGCGCATATGAAAGGTGAGTACGACCGTGTCGCCCGTAAAGCGAGTTCAAGAGATCTCCGGTCAGGCAGAGCCGCCAGGCCCATGATTCTTCTTTCGGGGCTTTTGTCGATCGTGGCGGCCGCTTTTGCCGTGCCGCGCGAAGCGCCCCGACAAGTTGTTACGGGACACGCTGACTCTTGGTTCACTGCTCGATAGCGAAAACCCGGCCAACGAATTCCGCGTCGTCCACGGCGAATTCGCCCGCGACCCCGACTATCGGGATTGGCAGCGGCTGGACCTCACCGACGACGTTTTCGCCCGAGGCTACTATGTCCACACTTTCAACCGGCTCCTCCCCTGGGAGACTTATTTTGGGGAACATCCCGAGTACTTCGCGTGGATGAACGGCAAGCGGATCAAGGACCAGCTCTGCCTGAGCCGCCTCGAGGTCCTGGAAATCGCGATCGCGCGGCTCAAGGCGGAAATGGCGGCTCAACCGGACAAGAAAATCTGGTCCGTGAGCCAGAATGACAATTTTTCCTACTGCCAGTGCGACGACTGCAGGAAGATCATCGCGGAGGAAGGCTCGGCTGCCGGGCCGATCATCCGGTTCGTCAACGCCGTGGCGGCGCGGTTTCCGGACAAGATCATCTCGACGCCGGCCTATCAGTACTCGCGCCAGGCCCCGCGGATCACCAGGCCGGCAGCCAACGTCCAGATCATGCTCTGCACGATCGAGCTCAATCGCAGCCTGCCCATTGCCGAGGGGACAAAGCAGTTGCCGGACTGGCATCCTTCCGCCGGCGGCGCCTCCTGGGTCTTCGTCGACGAGATCGTCGCCCGGTAACGATACCGCTTGCGCAGGAAGCTCGGCGGGTACGGGCTCCGGCCCGTGCAGTCATGAGAAAGTCAGGGCCCGCGACAGGCGGCTCGGACTCATTCTTTCAGGGTAAAACGCCAGCGACAGTAAGTGTCGCCGGTCGGGTCCGGTGGACAGGCCAGGCATTCCGTCTGGATGCGCGGATCGACGGCCCTGGCAAACTCCGTAAACTCGACGATACCCACAGACTTGCACGGGAAGTCAGGCAGCCCTTTGCGGCGGCGAGTCGACTGCACCCGGCACTCCACCATGCGGAATTCCAGCACGCCGTCCTCGGTCCAGGTCGATGCCTGCTTGTTGATCATGGCATAGAGACGGTAGTTCAGCGCTTTCTCGAGCGCTTGCAGGCCGCCACCCGCTGGAATGGCAAATGCCTCCATGATGCGACGGGCCTCGGCAACCGCAAAGCGCCGCCAGGATTCCCGGTCGAGATCGATGGCAGCATCCAAGCCGAGCTTTTCCTCCGCCGCCAGAAACCAGGAGCCGTCGTGTGCCAGCCAGTTCTTGGCAAAGACATCCAGCAGCCGGACCAGATCCTCGCGGGACATCCGCCCCACATCAACCATTCCTGCCTCCCGACCGCAATTTCGGATGCTCAGCAGCCCGGGATATGCGTCCGCAAGACTGCCCCGCCTCGATGCTATCCGGCCAGCAACTGCCGGATCGTACCCAGAAAGTCTTCCATATTGTAAGGCTTTTCAAACGTCGCGGCTGCTCCGAGGAGTTTGGCGACTTTAAGCACGTCCATCTTCAGACGAGCTCCGCCGCCTGAAACGGCGATGAGCTTAAGGTCCGGAAACCGCTGGCGCAGCTCCTTGAGAGCCTCGAGCCCGTCCATCTCCGGCATCAGAATATCGCTGATGACCAAGTCGGCCGGCGCATTGCAGTAGAGCCTCACCCCGGCCCTTCCGTTGGCGGCCGTGATCACTTCATAGCCGTTGCGCTCCAGAACCATGCGCAACATTTCAGTGATTCCCTCATCATCGTCTATGACCAGAATGCGTGCCATGCCACCCCACTCAGGATTTTTCTCTGTAAAGCCAGGCTCCCACGATGGCTGCAATCGGGAGTTCGAAGAATTCCCAAACGACAGCGTAGAGAAGCAAACGGCGCGGGAAGAGATGCATCGGAAGCGCTGACGCCGTCGGATACAGAACGGCCAGCACCCAAACGATCAAGCCCGCGCTGATCGCAGTCAGGGGGCCCGCCCCGAACCTGGGACGGATGGCCGCATACACATACACCGCGAGAATACCGAGTATAAAGCAAAGGATAACGAAGAACGTCGGGGGCTGATCGGTCAGGGGTGGACGGTTGAGAGCCTGCATTGCCTCCGTCCAGAGGTTCCCGAGAATCGGCATGTTGAGCACAAACTCGCCGATGTTGATGATCAACCCTGCAACCAGACCGCCGAGAATAACGCGTCCCATGTTGATCTTTCCCATACCAAGCCTCCTCAGCTCGGACGAAAAACCTGTCCTCACATAAAACGCATAATTATAAGATTCGCCTGTTGTCTGGAGAGCCAATCTAGCACAAAAGACGCTGCGGCGATCGAAAGTCAGTCAAAAAACTTGTTGCGGATTCTGTCCGGATTCCTGTTCGCGCCTTTCCAGTCGCTAAAATCGAGGTTGAGCGCTCGCTCGCCGTAAAGACCGGCATGAGCAGGTTGTTCTGGCAGATAATCGTGTAGCGGTTGCACTCACCCGCCCGCTTCGTCATCGCTCAAAACAGGGTTTTGAAAACAATGACAAATGGGGCGGCTATCAGGCTGAAAACAAGCAAGACCAACAACAGGACGGGGAGTCCCACCAGAACCAGCGGAATTGCGGCCGCTGCGAACGTAATCCCAATGATCAGTATGGGTATGCCGATCAACAGCGCCAGCAAAACCTTGAGGATTCCAAATCCGATCTTGATCGGAAGAAAGATCAGGGCGATCAGGGCTTTGATCGCGAGCACCGCGATCCCGACCACAAGCAGAACCAGAAATAATCCTCCAAGCGCGAGCATGTCATCACCTCCCGAATTTCATTCCATTAATACGCATACGATGAGAAATTGGTTCAAACCGCATAACTGGAAGAGCATTCAGCACTTTGCTAAAATCTTACTGCGCTCGGAGTGGCTCACGTTGAGAATAAAACGCCGCTTCACTTTCGGGGCTCTGTTCTGGTGACGCTGTCACCCCCTGGTTCGTTACGTGCAGGCGACAGGGGGACCGGGGGTGATCAGCGTGTCAATTCGCAGGAAGGAAGTAAGGAGGCTGTAAAATAAGCTATGGACGACGGCGGGGAAAAGGATGGACTCAAACTGGCCACATTCGGCGCCGGATGCTTCTGGTGTGTGGAGGCAATTTTCCAGGGGCTGAGTGGCGTCAAAAAAGTGATCTCCGGGTTTGCCGGAGGGCAGGCCGACCAGCCCACGTACGAGCAGGTTTGTACGGGAACCACCGGGCACGCGGAGGTATGCCAGATCACTTACGATCCGCAAAAGATCTCCTACGACGAGCTGCTGGAGGTCTTCTGGAAGACCCACGATCCTACCACCTGGAACCGCCAGGGGAACGACATCGGGACGCAGTACCGCTCGATGGTTCTCTACCACGATGAGGAGCAGAAGAGGCTGGCCGAGAGCTACAAGGCGAAGCTGGATCGTGAGCACATCTGGAATCGTCCCATCGTGACGGAAATCGTCCCGCTCAAGAGGTTCTGGCCTGCCGAAGACTATCACCAGAACTACTACCGCACCAATCCCCGCAGAAGTTATTGCGCTACGGTCATCACCCCCAAGGTGGAGAAGTTCAAAAAAGTGTTCAAGGACAGACTTATCCAGAAGTAACACCGTCCAGGAAATCGATTCAGAACTTAAAAAGGAAGCTGGTGATAAACGCCGTATCGTTCTTCTTTATGGTCGGATTAGGCGTCACGTTCTTGTAGTCGTCGAGAAACTCGACCTTCACCTGCACACGTCGGGTGATGGAGGTTGCCATAGCGATGCCGGCATGGTAGAGCGCATCACTGAAATCGCTTGTTTTCCAAAGCCCCGTGAGGACCTGGGTAATCGTTGTCGTATCCGACAACTTGAACGAATAGGATTGTCCGGCATTAATAGTGCCGCTGGCCTTGACGTCCAATCCCGTGTCTTTCTCCCAGACGCCGCCGGCTCCGCCGCTCACAGTGAATGTATTCCTGTCCGTTGCATACAGCTTGGCGCCAAGGCCGCCCTGGGGATTGATGAGATAGCTGATGTCCTTGAAAGGGTCCCTCATATATGCCAAGGCACCGTAAACAAAAAGCCTCCTGGACAGGCTGTAATCGTCCCTGAATCCGAGCGACAGGCGGTCTGTTGTGGTCACGCTGTTTGCGTTCGACCTCAGGTAAACAGCGTTAGCCTTGATGATGTTTTTGGTCTTGGGATCCCGCGTCAAATCGAAAGTGAGATTGAAATTTACGGTATCGGTATTCCCGCCTGTGACCGCAAGGCCTGCTCCAAAGGATCCCGTGTAAACCTTGGGTGGCACAGCCGGGGCTTGTGCCTGGGCAGCAGCGGGGATTGAGAAAGCCGTCAGATATAACACCAGAACAGCACACAACGCGTTTTGTTTCATGGATTTTCCCCCTCAATATCAGGTTGCTTTCCTGACCGAGCCGCATTTGCGGCGCAGCAGCCTTCCCGGTTCCTGCTGAGTAACGCAATTCTCGCAGGCGGAATCCGGGACCGCAACTGATTCTTACCCGCGGTCCCAACGGCCCTTGCTGCGCAGACTGTCGACTTCCTGCCGGGCCAGTTCGCTGAGGCGCACGTAGTCGATCTTCGCGGCACGATTGAGCGGCATCTGGCCGGGCTCGAGAAGCACATAGTGAAACGGCCGCATGTAGGAAGCCAGGGTGCGGGCATGATGCTTGAGCGTGCCGACAGAGAGGTCGGCCCCAGGCTTTTTCTCCACGAACACTACGATCGCCTCCGACAGGAGCCGGTGTTCGGCTCCTACGGCCCCGCAAGCCGCGACCATTTCGTGCAGGGCGCAGAAGTGACTCTCAACGTCACCCGGAAAGACCTGATAGCCGGCCGGCTTGATCACCCACTTGGCGCGGCCGGAGAAATGAAGACCTTCGTCATCTTTCCAGCCCAGGTCGCCGGTGTACAGATAGCCATCGGCGGACACCGTTTTCGCAGTGGATGCGGGATCGTTCACGTAACCTAGGAATGTCTGAGGGCCGCAAAAGCAGATATTGCCGACCTCGCCCTCGGGCAGCGGATCCCCGGCGGCTCCATCCTCCTTCATCTCCCGGCGGATGGACATGGCAAACACGGGCATGTCGTGCCCAAGTCCGGCCATGACCTCATCGACGGATGGGGTCATAGGCGTATAGGTGCAAAAGCCTGCGGTTTCCGTCAAGCCGAGTCCGGTGGCCATCATGGGCGCCATTTGCGCCATGCGCTCGAGAAACTGGCGCGATACCTGCTGGCCTCCATATACTACTTTGCGCAGGCTCGAGAGATCATACCCGCTGAATTCCGAAAGCCGCCATTCGAACTGGAACATGGAGGGGACTTGCCCAAGCATCGTCACACCGTATTTTTGAACGGCATCGAGCGATTTGGCGGGATCGTAAGCCTGGAGTGTGACCACGGTCCCGCCCCAGTACAGCGCAGTCATGAGCACTTCGGCCTGTCCCCCGACATGCGAGGGGGGCAGGTTGAGAAGTATGCGTTCCTCCGCAAATCCGAAGCCGGAACCCAGGCACATGTTCTGGCAGGTGATATTCCGATGGGAAAGCAGAGCAGCCTTCGGCGAACCGGTGGATCCAGTGGTGAAAATGACCTGAGCCCCGTCATTCTCCCCCACGGCAGCCATAGCCTCGGCAAATGCGGACTGCAGACTTGAAGAAGGCGGGCTCGGGCCTTTCGCGATCATCTCTGCCAGATCGGCTTGCGCAAACCAATGCTCAATCCACGGGCAGTTGGCTTTTGCCGCTGATGCCAGGTCGGGGACGAGGTACGCAAAACCCTTCGGCTTGAGCATTTCGAGGCATCGAACCACTTCCGGGGCGCGCAGGCGGAGATCCAGCGGAACGTGGATTACGCCCGTCTTGAAACAGGCATACTCGAGAAAAATGTGCTCGAGCGACATGGGCAGCGCTGCGGCAAGGAAATCGCCTTTGCGGAAGCCCAGCCGGAACAGAGCGAGGGCGAGGTCCGTAGAAACCCGATCCAGGGTGAGCCAGTCGACGGCCTGCCCGCGATCATAGCTGATGATCGCCGGATCATGTGGCTTGCGGCCGGCCCACCATGCAATGACCTGATGCAGGAGATGCCGCCCGGCAAAATCCCGCTCGAAATTCTCCCGCGTGCATTGCGGCACACCTCGATGGGCAGGAATCATGCCAGCAAAATAGCACAATCGCACCTCAAAAATCTCAACGCAGGGTGCGGAGATCGCATGGGAAAGATCCATGAGAGCCCCAAGCTGAATTATTCATGAAGCAGAAGCGCGCACCCGTGAAAAGCAACAAAATTGGACGCGGATAAACACCGACCAAGACCGGACGGTCGGCGTCGGTCGGCGTTTTTCCGCGTCCCCAACCGCATTTTGGACGCACATTCATGAGTAATCCGGGCTAAATCTCTCTCTGCGATTTCCACGCGCTCTTCGCTGAGATTTTTGCGATGAGGCCAGGCCTCCGGAGTACTCAATGGCGCACTGGTCTTCTAGATCCACTTGATCACAGGATCCTTTTTCACCGGAGATTTTGGCGATTCCTTGGCATAGCCGAGAAGGATGGGGCCGTAGATCTTCTCGTCTGCTTTGAGTTCAAGTCCCTTCACGATCTCCGGATTGTCGGTGACCAGGGAACCGAACTTGACCCAGCAACTTCCGAGGCCCAGCGACTTCGCCACGAGCATCATGTTCTGGCAGGCCATGGGGCATGCATCCGCGGCATTCGGACCGGCGCCGATCACAAAAACCATCGCCGGAGCACCGTAATAGATGGGATCCGCCAGCTCGGCATATCGTCTGAGGATCAGCTCATAACGCTGGGGGTTGACCGGCTTGACGTTGTCCTCGAGATACTTCTTGGAATTGGGAATTGCAGTCTCGAGCAGCTTCTTCTTGAAACCCGGATCCTCCACCACCACAAAGCGCCACGGCTGAGTGTTCATCCCGGAAGGTGCCCGGTTGGCGGCGTCGATGATTGTGCCCAGAATATCCTTGGGTATTGCTTTGGTCTCGTACGATCTGATGGACCTGCGGCTCTTGATGACTTCTATCACTGGATTCATGACGTCCTCACATGCTGTATGGTTTTCGTCCCTAAGACCGCACAGTGCGGGAACAGATTGTACACCGGGCCGGAGAAGATTTGCATGATGCGATCGCACGTAAACAAAAACCACGAAACACACGGAAAGAGTTTTCCAGGGACTCGTGCATTTCGTGGTTGTAAGGTTTCGGTCCCGAATCTGCGGCTACGACGTCCCTCCTCTCTTTTCAACGGTCAAATCGTTGGTGACGCTGAAAATGCCGGGCATCCGATTGGCGATTATCCCGGCGACATCCTTGTCCGCCTCTGTCGCCACGATCCCGACCAGAGTGACCCGGCCATTTTTCACGATAATATGGATCGGCGGCACCGCCCGAAGCGCGTATCGATCCAGCTGATCGTTGGAGAAAATGGCACGATACAAGGCAACGCGGATCCTGTCATCCATTGGGGAGGGAGGCAGAACCTCGATGTGGTCCACGACCCTTTCCACACCGGCCAGCTTGCGCACAGTGTTTACGGCGTCGCTCCTCAAAGTCGGACGCGTCACCTCGCCGGACAGAACAACCGTATTGTCGTCCCTGATTTCAAACTCCAGATCATCGAATACGCTGAAATAGGGGAGCATCACCAGTTGATGCCTCACCTCCCGCTCCAAGCCAACGCTCGTCGCTTTCGGATGATTCCGGTCGGAACCGCGCGCCGGCAGAGCAACAGTGAGTCCAATGACCACCAGCATTGCCAGCACGGCGGCAGGAATCGCCGACACCAGGTTACTTTTTCGCACTCGCATTTGATCTCCTCCTTATCCTTCGCCTTCGCGCGCCAGTGCGTGATTTGAAGGCTATTGGATTAGATATAAATGATGCAACAAAGTTTCATTTATCCCATAAAGGGCCGCGACTACATCACTTGTGGGAACAGTCCCTTATGCACCGGAGAGGCCCCCCTGCGTATGAAAAACACCTCGGGCCTCCAAAGTGGCTCGTGATCAGAATCGGGATCGCAATCGCTATCGCGATCGCTATCGGCTTTTGCCGGTTGAGGATTCCGATTGCGATCCCGATTCCGATTTGTCCCGGTTCGAAGCAAATCACGCGGCCGTGGTCTCCAAGGAACTTCCTTTGAGGCAGGGAGTCTAATCAGCCGGCGCTGAATTGCCGCGCACACGGTGCGCCGGCCCTGCATCAGACAAATCGCAAACTCTGAGGGGAGGAGTATATGCAGTGGAAGTGTGTCTACTCGCAGATGACTTTGATCGGCCTCGTCGCCTCAGTTTTTGGAATCGTGTTCAGCTGCGCGCCTCCGCTGCAGGCGGCCGGGACCGCCGACACGCAGGGATGCCTGCAGGCGCGCGCGGCAACAGGTCAATTCCTGGGGCTGTGCCCTCTCGTTCACACCGATGTCAAGGGAGAAATCAGCGGCATCCTGTCACGGGTCACCGTCCGCCAGAGTTTCCTGAACTCATTCAAAGATCCTATTGAAGCGATATACACTTTTCCCCTTCCCCACGAGGCAGCCGTCGATGACATGGTGATTCATGTCGGCGCACGGACGATCCGAGGGATCATCAAGCGCAGGGAGGAAGCCAAGGCGGTGTATGAACAGGCACGCGCGCAAGGGAAACTGGCGGCGCTGCTGGATCAGGAGCGTCCGAACATTTTCAACCAGCAAGTGGCCAACATCCTGCCGGGACAAAATGTCGAAGTCACCATCAGCTATGTCGAGATGCTGAAGTATGAGAACGGCGGCTACAGTTTTGTCTTTCCCATGGTCGTGGGCCCTCGCTATATACCCGGCATTCCGATAGGAAGGGAGGGCGGAGGCTGGTCCGCGGACACCGACAAGGTTCGCGACGCATCGCGCATCACGCCGCCCGTTGCGCCCAAGGGGATCCGCGCCGGCCACGACATCTCGATCGAGGTCAGCATCGAGTCGGGCGTCCCCTTCACCAACTTGCGCTCAACGCAACACGAGATTGCCGTGCTCCGGCATGACAGTCACAGCGCCCTGGTGCAGTTGGCCGACCGGGCGGTGATCCCGAACAAAGACTTCATCCTCTCCTATGACGTTGCGGGCCAGTCGATGCAGGACGGGCTGGTGACGTACAGGACGGGCGCGGATGGCTACTTCATGCTCATTCTGCAACCTCCGCGGAGCGTGGCCCCTGAACAAGTCGTGCCCAAAGAGCTGGTCTTCGTCCTCGACACCTCCGGCTCGATGCAGGGCTTCCCCATCGAGAAGGCGAAGGAGACCATGAAGATGGCGCTGGATGGGCTCTATCCCCAGGACACCTTCAACCTGATCACTTTTTCGGGTGACACGCGCATTCTCTTTCCCCAGCCCGTACCGGCGACACCGGCCAACCTGGCCCGGGCCCGGGCGCTGCTGGACTCGAGCAGCGGCAGCGGAGGCACCGAGATGATGCGAGCCATCCATGCGGCGCTGGAGCCATCGGATGAGCAAGGCCACGTGCGCATCGTTTGCTTCATGACAGATGGGCTGGTGGGCAACGACATGCAGATCATCTCGGAGGTGCAGAAACATCCGAATGCGCGCGTATTTGCTTTCGGGATCGGCACCTCGCCGAACCGGTTCCTGCTCGACAAGATGGCGGAGGAAGGCAGGGGCGCGGTCGAGTACGTCACGCTGGCAGGCGATGCCACGGCAGCCGCGCGGCGCTTTCATGAGCGCGTCCGCAATCCTTTGCTGACCGATATCACGATCGCGTGGAGCGGCCTGCCCGTGACGGACGTCTATCCGCAGCGGATTCCGGACCTCTTCAGTGCTGAGCCGGTGGTCCTTTGCGGACGTTACGCGCACGGCGGGAATGTCTTCGTGCGACTGCGCGGCAAGGACGGCAGCGGAGATGTCATCCGGGATCTCCGGGTGCCGCTGCCGGACATTGAGGCGCAGCACGATGTGCTGGCCAAGTTGTGGGCGCGCAGGCGCATCAATGCCCTCTTGGCGCAGGATTTCGCCGGCATGCAGAGTGGCAGCCCGCACCCGGATGTCCGTGAGGCGATCATCGAACTCGGATTGCAGCACCACCTGATGACTCAGTTCACCTCATTCGTGGCGGTCGAAGACCGTGTCATCTCGGAAGGAGGCAAGACGAAAAAAGTCGTGGTGCCCGTCGAGATGCCGGAAGGGGTCAGTTACCAGGGAGTATTCGGTACCGACACTCCCGGGAGTGGCTTCAGCCCCAGGGCATATCCGGCGGTTGCCGGCGTTTCGGGAATCGCAGGTGGAGTGGCAGGTGGAGTTGTGGGAGGAATAGTGGGTGGGGTGTCCGGCAGCGCTGCCGGAGGAATCCTGCCAGCGGCCGCCCCGCCTCCGACCTTTCCAAAGCCGCTCAAGGTTCAGCCGCTGCGGGTCGGAGGAAATGTCCAGGAAACAAATGTCATTCGCAGAGTGGAACCGGTCTACCCCGAGGCTGCCAAGAGGGCTCACGTGTCCGGCATGGTGGTGTTGGAGGCCAAAGTGGATGAACAAGGGAATGTCTCCGAGGCACGCGTAATCCAGGGGCACCCGCTTCTGAACGAAGCAGCCATCCAGGCAGTAAAGCAATGGAAGTATTCTCTCACGCTCTTGAACGGACAAGCCGTCCCGGTTATCGCGACTGCCACGGTGGTATTCCAGTTGGGAGACAAGTCAAAGCTGGATACACCGGTCGCGATGCTGGTCGCGCGCCTCAAGGCCGGAGGACTTCCCGAAGCCGGGGAGAGACAATTCGTCCGTGACGGAAAGGCAGAAGTCGATCTGACCGTCGCTGCCGGGTCCGATCAGCTGAAGGCTCGGCTGCGCGCCCTCAGCTTCGAGGTGATCTCCTGGCCGGAGGCAGGCAACCTCGTCACCGGACGGATTGCCGTCGAAAGGCTGGAATCGCTGGCGAATATTGAATCTGTCCTTTTCATTGCGCCTCATTACCGCCGGGACGCAAAGACGCCGGGACTCTAAGATTACAGATACTGTTTCGAAAATGGAGGTTGCGTGAGCGCGCCGCCGGCATCACCAAGGGGTCTCGTGCCCCTGCCCTCCGGATCGCGGCCGGGGAGCGCAGGATATTCCTTTCCTATTCCGGGCTCTTCGATGTAAGCTGGAGGCATAAACAGCATAGAAGTTGAGCTGGTAATGATCCTGCCTGCACCCTCGAACATGGAGGACACAGGTGGAAGAACTTCAGTTACTCGAAACGGTAGTGGCCACGGTGGACATCCCCGAGGATGGAATTCGCGCCGGCGACGTGGGCACGGTTGTTGACGTGTACACGCAGCTCTCTCTGGCTTACGAGGTCGAGTTCGTCACCGCGGACGGATCGCCGCGCGCACAAGTCACACTCGCGCCCGACCAGATCCGGCGTCTGACACCGTTGGATGTGCTCACTACGAGGCAGCTTCCTGCAGTCGGCTGATCGCCGCACTCCTGAAGCGCCCGGTGCTTTGGCTCCATGGAGCGGCGGCAGGCCGCCGTGCTCCATAGCGCGCCGAACATTGTTGCAGGTTTAGTCACCGCAATAGGCTATAATCCCCTCCGCATTGAAGGGCATTTCAGCATGGCTTCGTCCGGCACCCCGATGGACCTGTATTATCGCAAGGGCCTCCCGGCCGCATCGGTAGTCACTTTGCTGTTCCTCCTGTTCGCTTCCTTTTTCGCTTTTGCACGAGGCAGCTTCACGGATCTCAGGAGCTCGATTCTCAACGGCGGCACGCTGGCCTTCTTCTGTGTCATCCTGTTCCTGATCCTTTACACGGGACATATCCATCGCTGGCGCCGCATATTTTTCGCCGCCTACGCCGTTGCCTTCGCCATTTCATTCGTGTGGATGACTGCCGGCGACCGCGGGCACATGTGGCTGCTCGATCGCGAGGCCCTCTATTCGCAGGCCCCCATGTGCCACATTGTGGTTCCCATGCTCATCCTTCCTCTCCTGTTCAAGAAGGAAATCATCTTTCCGACCTCCTTTGCGGGCGCAGGGACCATGATACTGCTGGTCGCCGCCATCGGCCTCGTTTTCGGCCGCGCTTTCTGCTCCTGGGGCTGCTTTTTCGGAGGGCAGGATGAGCTGTTTGCCTGGCTGGCGCGCACGAGAAGGTGGAAGATCAGGGCGCTCAAACCGACGGTGCGATACTTCTCCTTCGGCCTGCTGGCCTTCATCATATTGCACTCCTTCGCGACCATGAGCCCGACCTACTGCTTCTGGCTTTGCCCCTTCAAAACCAGCAGCGAGTTCATCGAAGTGAATTCTTTTATCCGGGTGATTCAGACTTTCATGTTCGTGAGCCTGTGGGTTCTGCTAGCCGTGTTTCTGCCCCTGATCTCCAAAAAGAGAATTCAATGCGGCCTGTTCTGTCCGATGGGCGCCTTCCTGAGCTGCACCAGCAAGATCAATCTCTTCGCGCTCAAGATCGATACCGGCATCTGCAAGGAGTGCAATCGTTGCATCGAGGCGTGTCCCACGTTCTCGCTGACGAGAGATTCGCTCACCAAGGGAGAGCCCTCAATCGGCTGCAGCAAATGCGGCGCCTGCATCGAGAGTTGTCCAGAGGGCGCGATCGGTTACAGCACGCGCGGCGTTCCTTTTGTCTCTAAGGGGCAGTTAGCGGCGCAATCGGCTGCCCGGCCGGGCTTCTGGAGGAGACTGGGGAGAGAGTTATGGGATCCAGACATTGTATTCATTTTCGGGATCTTCGCAGTGGGGACGGTCATGGCATCCAATTACTTTGTCGATTCCGTGTCGCGGTTGCTTAAGTTTTCCCTGGGGATCTGAGGCATGAAACAAGGATCTGCGCCTCGCAAATCGTGGCCTGGCAACCTGATGATGATCCTATCCATTCTCGTGGTTTGCATCGGGGTTCCCATGGCCTTTGTCTTCAGCGGATCATTTTCAACGTGGCTGCGATCCGCAGGGGTACATCCGACTCCCAATCTCGCCGGCGGCTATGCGATTGCAGAGTTCGACGCCTTCTCGAGCCAGGTTATCGAGCCGCTGCCCCAGGTGGATGTCGGTATCCTCCAAAGAGCGCTGGCGATCCATAGATTCAGCGTGAAGAAAGTGGCCTTCCGTCCGTTGTCCGGGATGGGAATCGAGCCCCGCTTGAACCTCAGCTTTGATTTTGAGGGGCAATTGCCCGATCCGCAGAATTCGGCCTGGAAGTTCAGCCTGACGGCCATCCACGTCTACATCAAGGTGCCGGGCAAGACATCGGGTCCGATTGCCTCGGATAAAGTTGCGCAGGTCGATTTCGGGGGTCATGGATGGGACTACCAGGTGATCATCGACGGCTTCCACGATCAAGCTCGCATCTTCGACGTCGACGGGAATCTGGTCGCGCGGGGATTGGGTCTCTATGTTGACTACTCTTATGCGCCGGAGAGCGGAAAAAGCGGAGGCACGAAACGCCGCGCCAGCGAAACCAGCCTCACCGCCGCCCTGCCCATGGAGCAGCTCGGGGATCCGGCAAAGGGCGACTGGCAATATTATGTTCTGGCCGGACTGGCCGATTCGCGCCACCCTTCCATGATGCTGCATTCTGGCCCAGACGGCGGTTTGACCCTCTACAGCCGTGCCGTGCCCGAGGATCAGAGAGAGCAACCTGCGCCAGGCGGGAGGCCGTTCCTGATGCCCCTGCTCGTGTCAAACCCTAACTGAAGCTCCGCAAATGCTGGCCCGACTCTCCGAAGCGTTTCTCTTGGGATTATCCATGGGGCCGGCTTGCCTGGGATACTGCTCACCGGTTTTTCTTCCGTTGGTCGCCTCTGAAAAACACTCCGGCTGGCGTGGTAGTGCTCGGACCGTGGGATTGTTTTTGCTGGGCCGGCTTGCGGGGTACAGCCTCATCGGTATTGCCGTCGGAATCCTGGGAACCTTGCTGCTTCACAGCATCAGCGCCACGATTTATGGCGCCATACGGATTTTCATGGGTGTGGTGCTGATCCTTTTCGGATTCATGACGGATGCCGCCGGCCTGAAGTGGTGCCCGGTGCAGGGAAGAATCAGCAACTCGCGTCTTTTTTCCCTGACGCTGGGATTGCTTACCGGGCTGAATCTGTGCCCTCCCTTTGGCGCTGCGATTGCCGGGGCGGCCACAAGCCCATCCATACCGAGCGCCCTCTTTTACTTCTGGGCGTTCTTCGCAGGCACGGCGGTTTATTTTGCCCCTCTTGCGCTTATCAGCCCGCTTACCAGGATGGAGGCCTTCCGCCAGATCGCGCGCATCTGTCTTTTCCTGGCCGGCATCTGGCTGGTTCTGGAAGGCATCCTCATGAGTCTCGGTACAAACCGGCCATAATCCAGAGCTGACCGGCGTGATATGACCGCCAAGGCCCCAAGACGCCAGAATGACCAGGCTTTTCCGGCGGCTTGGCGCTTTTCTGTCCGGTTATTTATTTTCCGCTGATGGCCTCCGAAGTTCGCAGTACCGGGTACACCTGCGGATTCTGTCTGAGCAGATCCTCCATCAGGCCCCAATACGCCAGGCTGTCTTCGGAGCGGGGCTCCAGCAGCATCAAAGCGAGGCGTCCCAGCGGCTGGTCGACGGGAACTACAAGCGTCCCGGCCGGCACGTTGAGATCCGCCGGCTCCCACTTCCCTGTGATCGTGCGCCTTGTGTGTCCTTCATAAGCACCGGAATCCAGGGTCGAGGACTCAAGGCGGAACTGCTCTCCCCTGATGGTGATCGGCTGCTCAAGCGTTGAAAAAGTTATCCCATGGGCTTCCAGGCGATCCTGGGCAGAGCGCGTCGCCGGCACCAGGTAAGCGCGCGGCGCGACCGTGGTCTCACTCGCCACAAAGGAGATGTACTGGTCCACCTTCGCCGGATTGCGCACGCCGGTGCTGCGCCGCATGTCCTGGCCGCTGTACGGATTCTTCTCGATGGTGAGCTCGGACAGAAGGAGGTCGAATTTTTCGGGAGCTTTCGCGAGTGTGCCCCGCAATGCGATCTCCTGGCCGACAATGGACTGTTTATCGGCATCGGCAGTTGCCTTGCGGATTTCCAAGCCGTGCTGTTGCGTGTAATTTATGATCTCCTCGACAAACCGGCGCGCCGCCTTGATGCGATCCTGGAACGGCAGGTAGCTGTAGGTTTCACTCAAAATGCCGAGGCGGTTGCGCAGGCCGACCATGTTTACGCCGTAACGTGCCGTGCAATCCGTAGTGGTGAACAAAGGTTCCGTAGAGACGGGCCCGCCCCGCCCTCCCGGCATTTCTCCCCTGCCGCCGCCCGCGGCACCAGCTCTGCCACCCGCAGCGGCGCCTTGCCCGCCGGCCGCATTGGCGCGGCCTCCGGCGGCACCCTGGCCGCCCGCCGCGCCCGGTCCTCCCGGCATACCACGCCCGCTTGACATCCCAGGGACGTTCCGGATGCCGTTAATGTAGTAGTAGAAGTCCATGTCGTCCTTGGCCTTGATCACCCTGGTCACTGCCGGGAGCAACCCGTTGCGCAGCACATCGACCACGCCGGCAGGCGTCGCAGGATGCAAAGGCGGCGCATAGGTTATTTGGTAGGCATGTGCAAGACCGTCCGTGGTATGCAGATCTACCATGATATGCGGGTCATAACGCGACATCATCAGCTCAAACGAGCGCGTTTCCGGTGCGTCGAGTTTCATAAAGTCCCGGTTGAGGTCATAGTTCTGCCCATTGGCCCGCTGCCCCATGCCGCCGATCGGACCGTTCTGTCTACCGCGGTTGGTCAGATTGATTTTTTCGTTGCCGTCGGGATTGAAGATGGGACAGATAAGCAGCACCACCGAATCGAACCAGGCGGCATGCTGTCCCTGGGCGATCGCCCTCAGGATCTCGAGACATGCCTCCTTGCCTTCGACTTCGCCGGCATGGATGTTCCCTTCCACGTATATCCTGGTCTTGCCGGTCGCCTTGACAGCCTCCGGGCTGGCATCCTTGGCGCCGATCACCGCCAGCGGCAGGGCGCGGCCCTCAAACGAATAGCCGAACGTAATGATGTGAATCTGGGGCGACGCGGCGGCGACCGCATCCATAAAGTCCATCACGTCCTGGTAGCGGCTGGTTTCGGCGTAGTTGGTTCGTTCGGGCCGCGTCTTGAGAGCGCGCAATGACGCCGATCCCGCCGGCGCAGCAGCCTTGCCTGCAATCTGCGGCGCTGCCTGGACGCAGCAAAGCGCCAGCAGCGCTGAAGCCATGACGAGGCGTATAAAGGTTTGTCGTATCCGTACCATGAAACCCCCTTGAGTTCTTGTTTATGCACCGCGGAGATTCGAAGACTCAAACATACTCATCAGCAATGATCATCGATGTCCGCTGAATCCCGGAGTCTCTTTGGTTGACTTTGCTTTTCCCGGCGCTCTGTGATGAGAGCTGAATACCATTTCCTATTTCCCTGTTCCTTTGATCAGGTACCGCTGGAAATTGAGGCTGCTGCCTTGTTTCATCAGGGCCTCGACCTCCTGTGCACCCTTGGGAACCCCGCTCGTGATTACGTCGTGCCCGTTTTCGGTCACGACGACGTCGTCCTCGATCCGGATGCCGAAGTCCTCCTCAGGCAAGTAGAGACCGGGCTCGATGGTGATGACCATCCCCGTCGCGAGCTTCCCGAGTCCGCCCACGTCATGCACCTGCAAACCGATGGGGTGGCTGAGACCGTGGGGATAGTATTTCGGCAG
This sequence comes from Terriglobia bacterium, assembly GCA_020072565.1. Taxonomy (NCBI): domain Bacteria; kingdom Pseudomonadati; phylum Acidobacteriota; class Terriglobia; species Terriglobia bacterium. The sequence continues at coordinate 13,131 of JAIQGI010000062.1, read as the reverse complement.
GCCGCGCTGATCCTTGATCAGCCCAAGCTTGATCAGCCCATCCGACATGATGGTGTTCACGCGGTTATTGATGTCGCGCATGTCCGCACCGGGCGCCACCATCTCGATGGCGGCCTGGTTGGCTTGCAGAACGATATCGTAAATATCACGCTGGCGCTTCGTGAAGGTGCCGCTGATCGGAATTGTCCTGGTGATGTCGGCGGTGTACATCCAGTACTCAGCCCCGACATCAAGCACTGCGACATCTCCGGCCATTGTCTGGCGTGTGTTTTCACTCCAGTGAAGGATGCACGAGTTGGGACCGGAGCCGACAATGGTGGAAAAGCCCGGACGGGGGGCTCCGTTGAACGAAAAGACATACTCGATGATCGACTGGAGTTGGTATTCGTAGAGGCCCGGGCCGGCGGAGCGCATTGCTTCTTTAAGCGCTTCAGCGGTAATCGCGGCGGCGGTCTTGAGAATCTCGATCTCCGCCGGAGACTTGATGCTCCGCAGGGGATTGATAAGCATGCCGGTCGGCCTGACTGCGAAAGAGGCACCGCGATCGCGCGCCCGCTTGAGCAACTCCTCGTCGGCGGTCAGCATCCCGCTGAGGTTCCGCGACCGCTGATAATCCAGATATACGACCGGCGCATTGCCGAGAAGGACGCGGTCGAGATATACCTGGAACTCAGCTGATCGGCGCACCGTTTCAAAGCCCGGCTTGTCCGGAGGCTTCTGCGTCTCTGCCGCGCCGACGCCGGGCGGAGTCCAGAATAGGATTTCCTTTGGTCGCGCCGACGCTCCCGGAGCCCGTTGCTGTTCATTCGCGGACGCTTCCGCATACAGGATCAGAGATGTGCCCGGTTCTTTGGTGCCGGTCAAATAAAAGAGGTTGCTTTCCTGTCGAAACGGACCCTCTCCCGTTCTTTCACTACCCCTCAGGATCAGAACGCTGTTAGGCTCCATCCTGGATCGGACCGCCTGTCGCCGCTTCTGATATTCCTCGGGCGATTGTGCCGCCGCCAGTGCCGCCAACATGAACAGCACCAGGGCAAAGGCTGCCAGGGACCTCCGATTGGCGACGATCATAATTCACCTCCCGCATCAGGAGAGCTGGGATTGCACCTGCTCGCGAAAGTCGAGGGGACGCGCGATGTCTTTGAACGGCTCCTTCGTACCACCCGTACCTGTGACGACAATCGTGCCGTAGTTAAAGATCCGGCCCATGATGGTTTGTTCGACGCCGATGGTCTCGACCTTGGCAAGCACGAGTTCGAGCGTCTTCCGATAGATCAGTCCGACCTTGACGATCACGCGCTTGTTGGTCACGGCAAACTCCGACGTGGCATACCGGATGTAGCGGGGAAAAGCTACCAGGATCGCGACGATGAGCAACGCCCCGCCTGCGATTCCAGCTGCTTCCCGGCTCTTGAAATAGCTGTCGGCAAAAACAGCCACAACGAGGCCGAGCACCGCAAGAACGATGGGAGGCACGAAGATAATTCGGTGCAGCCTGGCACGGTAGACCACGCGTTCGCCTTCGAGCAGATGCTTGTCTACGTAACCCATGATCACTCCCTTCTGACGGAGTTCCTCTCTGATATGAAGGCACGAAGTTGTCATGATAACCTGATTCATGGAGCCCGGCTACCGGAATCAGATTTCCAGCATTGGTTCGCACGCAACTGTCCCTGTGGATGATCATGAGAGATAGTGACAACAATGGAAAATCCAAGCCCCAAAGGGGCGCCAGAGAGTAGCCCCGGGCGTGAGCCCGGGATTGAGAGCAGGAGAAAAATGAGCCCTGAAAGGGCGGCACTCCTTCCATGGTATGCAGTCACTATTTTATTCGAGATTCAATGGGCAGGCGTTGCCCGAATCCCGGCCGCTTTGACATGCGGAGGCATGACACGGCTTTGAAACAGAACCGGCAGGCCACACCGCGTATCACCCATGGCGCACCATATCAATAAATTCGATGTATTGCCGGTATGCTTCGGATTATAGTTGGCGCCATGGCCCGGGCGGGTGAGCCCGATGCAACCCCTGATCTTGCCTGTCCACTGTACCATGCCCGGAACCGAACCTGAGATGAAAGGAGAGCAGTATGGCAGCCAGGAGATCCAACTTCCTACTTCTGCCGGCGGGCCTGTTGCTGTGCACCGCACTCGGCGCGCAGGCGCAGCAGAAGGGAATGAACTCAATCACTGTGGATGGACTGCGCGTTCATCTGAGCTTGATTGCCGGCGACGAAACCGAAGGGCGGGATGCGCCGTCCACGGCTGTGAACATCGTATCACGCTACCTCGCCACGACGGCCGAACACTATGGGTTCAAGCCCCTCATGCCTGACGGCTCGTTCTTTCAGAATATCCCGCTCGAGGTCACTGCCGTATCCGAGTCCAAGTCGCGGCTGCGCGTGATATCGGCCACGGGGGAGGAGATTTATTACTGCCCGCAGAGCTTCGGCGGAGCCTTACGAAGTTCAGGAGCCTGGGGCGGCGAAGTCGTTTTTGTCGGCTACGGCCTGAGCGCGCCCGAAAAAGGCTGGGACGACTACGGCAGTGTAGACCTGTCGGGCAAAGTAATCATCATGCTGGAAGGCCAGCTGCCGGAAGGTCATGCGCTGCGCGCAGACAGTCAAACATTGAACTCGAGATCCGCCGTGCCGCGCGCAAAAGGCGCTTCCCTGGTCCTTACCGTGATCAGCCCGGAGCGCGAAAAGGATATGCTGGCCCGTGGTGCCGGATTTCAACTCACGCCGCGCCCGGCCATGCTCAGCACCTACGCAACCCAGAACCAGGCCCGCATAAGTGCCAGTCCGGCCCAGCCGCGTATTCCACCGCAGCCGGCGCCGAACCCGCAGCAGGCGGCAGCCCGGCCGGCACCCCCGCCCGGACTGGCCGATATCCGGCATGAAGTGGCGGCGAGCATTCTGGGAATCAGCCGGAGCGAGCTGGAAGGAATGTTCGCCTCGATCGCTCGCGGGCAGCAGGTTCCGCAGAGAGTGTTGAACAAAAGGATCGAGCTGTCGGTCGTCACCGAGAAACACGCCGACCGCTCACCCAACGTGCTCGCGGTTCTGGAGGGCTCGGATCCGAATCTGAAGAGCGAGTATGTCGTCATCAGCGCCCACCATGACCACCTCGGCATGCGCAATGGGCGGCCTATGGATGGGGCGGACGACAATGGCTCCGGCACGGTCGCCATGCTCGAGATCGCCAAGGCTCTGGCGTTGGAGCGGCCGAAGCGTTCGGTCATTCTTGCCTGGTTCACGGGCGAGGAGAAGGGCCTCTGGGGTTCTCACTACTTCGTGAACAACTGCCCCGTCCCGCTCGAGAAGATCAGCGCCGATCTCAACCTCGACATGATCAGCCGCAACGATCCGGACAGCCTTTTCCTGATCGCGTCGAACAATCTGAGCAAGGAGCTGGATGCATCGATCCTCAGCATGAACGACAAGTACTCCAGGCTGAAGTTCGATTACGTGTACAATGACCGCACTCATCGCGATCGTTTCTACTATCGCAGCGACCAATACCCCTTTATCCGGGTCGGCATTCCCGGGGTGTGGCTGTTCTGCGGAACCACACCGGATTACCATACGCCGAACGACACGATCGCGCGCCTTGACTTCAGGAAGATGGAGAAAGTGACGCGACTCGCGTATCTGGTCGCGTACGACATCGGCAATAAGCCCGCACTGCTTAAACTCGACGCCAATCCCGAAGTAACCACACGCGGACAGCACAACACTTCGGTCGAAAGCATCCGATAGGCAGTCGATAGGGGACGGCCGGCAGCAGACAGAGGAATGTGACCGCTGCCGACTGCCTGCTGAGATCAGAGGGATTCGAGAAGGTAGCACGAAGCATCACCGCATGAGCTTGAGCCAGCTTGCCGGGACGTGGCGCTGCATGCGGGCCGGCAGGTGAAACGCACGAAAATGGGCCTTCCGGTGTGTTTCGTTTGTTTCGCGGTTTCAGGTGTTTTTTCTTCGGGATCTGCCTCTTCTTTTACTTAATAGACAGGCGGAGACGGCCGATAGAGCGGCTGGAAAGGGATTTCTCTGGGGGGACGACTACATGAGCATTCCGGAGAAGGTACTTGATGGGATCGACCGGCTCGAACCCTTGCCGATCACCGTCCAGAAGCTGTTGGTGGCGCTGCAAGACCAGAGCGCGGACTTCAACGAGATTGCACAGACCATCGAATTTGACGGCGCCATCACCGCCAACATTCTGCGAACCGCAAATTCCGCTGCCTTCGGCGGCCGCGTTCGGATTGAGAATACCCGGGATGCGGTGGTGCGCCTGGGAACCATCACCCTGCTCGACATCATGCTGCTCGGACATCTCAGGACCCTGAAGGTCGCCTCTCCTCTCTACAATCTGTCAGAGGATGACCTCTGGCTTCACGGCGCCACGGCTTCGCTCGCCGTCAAGGCGATCGCGAAAGAGACACGCAACCGCAAGATCCCCGAAGCGGCGACGATCGCAGCGCTGATCCACGACATCGGCAAGCTGATCATGGTGCGCTATCTCAACACCGAGCCATCTGTACTGGGCAAACAACACGAAAAGAGAGATCTTACCAGCGTGGAGGCGGAAACCGAGCTTTTCGGCTGCAATCATGCCGAGGTTGGAGGCGCCGTGGCCCGCAAGTGGTCATTCCCGGAACCAATCACCCAGGCGATCGAACACCATCACGAGACACTGCCGGCGGAACCGAACCTGATGCTCGATGTGGTGGTGCTGGCAAACCTGACCGCCAAGATCGTCGCGGGTGGCTCGGGCACTGCCGGTATGAATCACCTCGCCGATACCGCCGGATTAATCGACCGGGTTGGACTGACAGCCGACGGCTGCGATCGGGTCTGCGCCGAGACGGCAGTATGGATGGAAGAGCTCAAACAAAACTACGGCCTGGCCAAGTGACGAGCTGAAACACTACAGGCTGCCATATTGGGGTCTTGGCTTGCGGATCTGGGATTCTCGAGCCTGGAGTATGGCACCTCGCAATCGCCCCTCCAAAATCCCAAATCCAATATCCAAGACGGATCAATTCCCATTCGATTGACTCTGCCGCGGTGCTCTGGTATCAATGCGCCATCGCCGGAGCACGTATGCATAGCACCACGGAGCGGGCCGATGCCGAGGAAGCGGCCGGCTACGAGCATCTCCAGATAATTGCGCACGAAAAGACGCACCGGAAGGTGTTGGAGATTTTTTCCCGCTTCCCTTCCCGCGGGCCGCTATTGGAGATTCCTGCGGGCGAAGGAGCCCTGGCATGGCAACTGCACAAGATGGGATATGACGTCACAGGCGGCGATATCGATCCGGGCTTCTTCAAAGTTGCATCGATCCCGTGCATCCATCTCGACATGAACCGGCCGTTTCCCGTCGCGGCCGAGCGTTTCGATTTCATCAGCTGCATCGAAGGGATCGAGCATCTGGAGGACCAGTTTCAGTTCGTGCGGGAGTGCCATCGCGTGCTCCGGCCGAACGGCTGTCTGGTTCTGTCGACGCCCAACGTCCTGAATCTTGCTTCGAGATTGAAGTTTCTGTTCTCGGGCTTCTACTCCCTGGTGCCGCGGCCGATCAATGAGTTCAGCCAGGTGCCTGTCTTCGATCACATCAATCCCGTCACCTACTACCAGCTGAGGTACATGCTGCACACGCGCGGTTTCGACATCATCGAGGTCGCCACCGATCTTTTCCGGCGTGGCGCAGCGGCACTCTACTGGCTCAGGCCGCTGATTCAGCTTTACAGCATCCGCACCATGCGCAAGGAGAAGGACCTGCAGCAGCGCGCCGCGAACCGCGAGATCCGCCGCACGCTCGCCTCCCGCAAACTCTTGCTCGGCCGCACCCTGATTGTCGTCGCCCGCAAGAAGACCCGTCACGCAATCCCCACGATTCAAGCTTCTGAAATAAAGGAGTAAGACTATGGCTCGATCACGCACCAAGCGCTGTGCCGCCGTCTTGTTTCTGCTCATGCTCCCTGTGTGGTCCGCTGCTCCCGCGCGCATCTCACCTGCTGAGGATCAGGCGCCTGCAACATCGCTCTTTACCGTTGATGACATGCTCGATGTGGTGACCCTGCGCGCGGCCGACCTGAGTGAGGATGGCCGCTGGCTTGCTGCGACCGCATCGACGTCCAGGGACCGCATCGGCATTGACAATTCGCGTTTTGGCGATCCCACCTATGTCGCGCCCTCTCTTGCCGATGTCCTGATCATCGACATCCAGACCGGCAAGAGTCAGAAGCTGTTCCCGGAAAAAAGGCAGATCCGCGGCTTGAAATGGTCTCCGGATGGCAGCAGGCTGGTGCTGGCCGTCCTCAAGGGCGACCGCTACCAGCCGGTGATCTGGGAGAGAGCCACCGGCAAGCTCATTGCGGTTCCCGTGCCGGGCGGGAAGATACTCGCGGATAACTCCGAATGGAACTGGACTCCCGCGGGAGATCAGCTCATTTATTCTCTTCGCAGCGAGGAATGGCGCAAGCAGGCGGCCGAGCGTTTTCGGTATGAAACCAGAGGGCCTGTCGTCGTTCATTCCAGCAAGGAACCGTTTCTCGCATGGGATGATTTGCGCCGCATGACCCAACTCCGCTCGATCGCCGCCTATGACATTGCCGCCGGCCAGACTCGCGAGATCATGCCGGAAAAAAGAGTGAACTCAACCGATCTGGCACAGGACGGAACATTTCTCACCTATCTCGAGGACATCACGAAGAAGACCGATTACGACGTCATCAACGGGAACGAGAGCCAGGTCCAGCTTTTGCCGCTGGGGGCAGGGCCGGCGCGCACGATCATCAAGTCGACCAAGGACCTCAGAATCGTGTGGTCGCGCGCGCGCCGCCATTACGCCTATGCGAAGAAGGGCGACATCTTCTTCGCCTCGATCGACGACAAGGAGCCCCGCCAGCTGACGGGCAAGGAGGAAAAGCCGGAGAAAGAGCAGCCGCCTGCTGAGCCGCCGGTCACGGACGTCGACAAGGCTAAAGAGAAGGAGTCGTTCAGCGCAGTCCAGTTGAGCCCGAAGGGGGAACACCTCGTCATCTCGGGGAAGAAGGGGCTCTGGATGCTTGATACCGCAACGGGCTCGAAGGAGATGTTCTTGACCATGGATGCGGAGGACCCTCTATCCCCGCGCTACCAGGTAATCGATTGGGATCCGGCGGGCGAAAGTGTGTATCTCTCCTACGCTTCGCGGACGAAATGGGAGCGTGGCCTGGTCCGCTACGACCTGAAGGCAAAGAAACTAGAGGATCTGATCAAGGACGGGCGGCTCTACTCCGATTTCCGGCTTTCAGAAGGCGGCGGCACTTTCGTTTTCGCCGGCGCCGAAGGCAACCGCCCCGCGGATCTCTATGCGGCCGACGCCGGCTTCAAGAATGTCCGCAGGCTCACCGACGGCAACCCCCAGTTGAAGGCGAAACGTCTCGGCAAGACCGAGCTCATCTCCTATATGGATGCCGACGGGAAGAAGCTATACGGAGTGCTTTATTATCCGGTGGATTCTGTTGCAGGTCAGAAATACCCGGTCGTCTTTCTCATTTACGAGCAGTTTTTCGACGACACCTTCAACGGCACCATCAGCATCCTGAACTCCAACGGATATGCCGTGATGCAGCCTTCCGTGAACCTGGAGATCGGCTTTCCCGGTGAGGCATGGGCCAAGGGCGTTACCAGCGCGGCAAACAAGCTGATCGAGTCGGGAATCGCCGACCCGGATCGCCTCGGGGTCCAGGGAACCAGCTACGGAGGTTATGCCACAAATCTGCTGATCACGCAGACCAATCGATTCAAGGCTGCCATCAACATTTCCGGCAAGGTCAACATGGTCAGTTTCTACACGGACAGCCCGCGCCTGGGCGTGCGCAATATTCATGCGCCGGAAAAGAGTCAGGATCGCATCGGAGCCACTCTATGGCAGCAGCCGCAGAAGTACATCCAGCACTCCGCGATCATGTTTGCCGACCGCATCAAAACGCCGCTCCTGCTCATGTCCGGCGAGCTGGACACCAATGTCCCGGCGCGGCAGGCCATGGAGATGTATTACGCTCTGCGGCGCCTCGGCAAGGACGTGGAGTGGGTACAATATATGGACGGCGGCCACGGCATGCCGACCGTAACTGTCGACGAAGTGAAGGATTACCACAAACGCATCCTGGACTGGTACGACTCGCACCTGAAAGGCGACCTGAAGAAAAAGGACAACAACTAACACGCAAAGCAGTCACTCAACGCAGAGGACGCAAATAGAGGGGAACCGGTCCTTCCCGGCGGCCTCTGCGTTGAGCTTAAGCCTTTCGCGCTTACCGCCCTTTAAACGCCGGCTTGCGCTTTTCGAGGAACGCGCGCACGCCTTCTTCCTTATCCTCGCTGGTGAAGCAAAGGGTGAAGAGATCGGTTTCCGCTTCCAGCCCGGCGACGAGACCCAGCCGGGCCGCATTCTTGACCGACTTTTTGGCCATCTGCAGTGCGACAGGGCTCATTTCCGCAATCTTGTTTGCCAGCTCCATGGTCTTAGCTTCGAGTTGCTCGGGCGCGACCACATGATTGATCAGTCCGAGGCGCAGTGCCTCTTCCGCGTCAATCATGTCGCCGGTGAGGATGAGCTCCAGCGCCTTCCCTTCCCCGATGAGACGAGGCAGGCGTTGCGTGCCGCCACCGCCGGGCATAATGCCGAGCTTGATCTCGGGTTGCCCGAGCTTTGCCTTGGCCGATGCTATGCGGATGTCGCAGGCCATGGCAAGCTCACATCCTCCGCCCAGGGCATAGCCGTTGATCATCGCGATGACCGGCTTCGGAAAGTCCTCCATCGCATCGAATGCCCTGCTCTTCTGCATGATCTCCCTCTCCTCAAGGGGGGTCTTGCCGGTAAACTCGCTGATATCGGCCCCCGCGATAAAGGCCTTCTCTCCGGCTCCGGTTATGACTACGACTCTTATGCCCCGATCCTCGGCAAGTTCCCGGAAAGCCGCCAGGATCTCCTCACGCGTCCGGACATTGAGGGCATTCAACTTGTCCGGCCTGTTCACCGTAACCAAGGCCACCGGGCCTCGCTTCTCGACGATGAGGTTTTCGTAACTCATAAAGCCTCCTTGCTAGGTATGAACCGACCAGCCGGCAACAAATGACCGGCAATCTGGTAAAATATATTAGTCGAGATATGAGCAAAGATCTCTATAAGATCCTCGGTATACCCCGGAAAGCGGAAGAAAAGGAAATTCGCGCCGCCTATCGGACTCTGGCAAAAAAGTATCACCCTGATACCGGCGCGGGCTCCTCGGAGGAGAAATTCCGCGAAATTCAGATTGCGTACGAGATCCTGAGCGATCCGGCCAGGCGCGCTGCTTACGACTCCGAACGCAGCCGGCAAACACCCGTGCCGGCACCGGCCGAGCGCATATGGTACACGGGCCGGCAGCAACGCGCGCGAGGCATGGACCCTTCGCATCTCGATCTGAGCGACATTTTCTCCCGCTCGGGGCCCGGATCAGCCGGCCCACGCCGCGCACCGACTCAGCAGTTCAATCCGTGGGCCGATTGGGAGGAGATTCTCCGCGTTTTCAGGCGCTTCGACGACTTCGACTGGTAACCAACGGGAACCTCAAGACACACAAAACAACGGAAGGGCAAGCGTGGGTTCCGGGCGTTTCGTAGTTTCTGCTTCATCCCGTATAATGAAAATTCATCTTTGAGAGCGAGAGAAGAGTCAGTGGACGAGACCGACGAGGAGCCGACGAGAGAGATCAAGGGATTGCTGGAGCTCAAAGTCGAGGGCCCCGAGGCAGATGCCAACAAGCTGGCCCCCTACGATCCGCTCAAACGCTATCTCTACGAAATCGGCAAGTTCAGCCCCTTGAGCCGCGAGGAGGAGCATGAACTGGCCGTGCTCTATCACAAGACCGGAGACCACCAGGCCGCCTATCGCCTGATCACGTCGAACCTGAAACTCGTCGTGAAGATCGCCATGATCTATAAAAAGGTCTACCGGAATCTCCTGGATCTCATCCAGGAAGGAAACATCGGCCTGCTGCAAGCCTTGAAACGTTACGATCCCTTTCGCGGCACGCGCCTGCCGACCTACGCCGCCTGGTGGATCAAGGCTTATATCATCAAGTTCCTTCTCGACAATACGAGGCTCGTCAAGATCGGGACGACCAACGAGCGGCGCAGAATCCTCATGAACCTCAACCGCGAGAAGCGCGAACTGGAAGCCAGGGGAATCACCCCTACAACCAAACTCCTGGCTCAGAATCTGGGCGTGGAGGAATCCGAAATCCTCGATGTCGAACAAGGCATGTCAGGCCCTGAGGTGTCGCTGGACGCTCCCATCGGTGGGGAGGGCAACAATCTGCGCTACATCGACAGCCTCCGCGCCATGGAGGAGAGCGTCGATGACAAGATCGCGCAGGGAGAGTTTCGCGAGATGCTGCAGAGCAAATTTGCGGAGTTCGAGGAGACTCTTAGCGAACGGGAACGGCTGATCTTGAAGCGGCGCCTCATTGCGGAAGAGCCCGAGACGCTGCAGCAGATTGCGGACCGTTACGGCATCTCACGCGAGGCGGTGCGAGTGGCGGAAAAAAAGCTGGTCGCCAAGCTGAAGAAGTACATGACCGAGTCCTTCCAGGACGTCCTCCAGGTCGAATTCAATCTCAGTCGCTAGAAAATCCGGCGACAGGCATGTCACCGAGTTTTCTCAGCAGCAGCGGGTGGGGCGGGTGTATTTTTCCTCCAGACGCATCAGGAAGAACTCGCGCTTCGAGGGCACCCTCTGCCCGGGGTGGCGCGCGCGCAGGTGCGCGCAATACCGTGGGTAGTCCGCTTCACCGGTAAGTTCGGCCAGTATCTTCCAGACGGCGTGCAGAAATCTCATCTTCATTCCCCCACCAGAACCGACGCCACATACTCCGACTCGCGCAGCACGGGGACTTTGCGCCGCCCCAGAATCGCCAGCCATTCACGGGCAGAATCCAGCACGATGACCAGCACCAGCAGCGCAAACAACGCAGTAACCGCCGCATCGAGCCGGTTGTTGAAGATCAGCCGTTCGGTGGAGGCAACCTGGGCGGCAGGGATCATGCCGCCGGCGAGCAGGCCGCTCAGGCGTTCCGCTTCGGCCAGAAAGCCGACCCGTGGATCGGGATAAAACATCTTCTGATAGCCCGCCGTCTGCGTGGCGAGCACCAGCCAGACCATGGGAATCAGCGTCACCCAGGCAAAACGCGCTTTGTTCATCTTGATGAGGATCGTCGTGCCCACGCTGAGCGCCACGACGGCCAGCAACTGGTTGGCGATGCCGAAAAGCGGCCACAAGCTGTTGATCCCGCCCAGCGGATCGGTCACGCCCTGATACAGAAAATAGCCCCACGCGCCGACGATCAGCCCGCTCGACAAAAAGACGCTCGGATACCAGCTCGTCCGTCCAAGCGGCCGCCAAAAATGCCCGAGGAGGTCCTGAAGCAGGAACCTGCCGACGCGGCTGCCGGCGTCAAGGACCGTGAGTATGAAGAGCGCCTCGAACATGATTGCGAAGTGATACCAGATGGCCATCAGCGCCTTCCCGCCCAGGGTTCCGGAGAAGATGTGTGCGATGCCTACCGCCAGCGACGGTGCTCCGCCGGTGCGTGCGAACAGGCTGCCTTCTCCCACCATGCCCGCGATCTCCGCCATTTGCGGAGCGCTGACAGGATAGCCCCAGGAGGAAATAGTGGCCGTTGCCGCTGCGGGATTGGCTCCCACGATGCCCGCCGGGCTGTTGATGGCAAAGTAGACTCCGGGCTGGAGGACGCAGGCGGCTATCATGGCCATGATCGCGACGAAGGATTCCATCGCCATCGAGCCGTAACCGATCAGGCGCGCCTGGCTTTCCTTGGTGATGAGCTTGGGTGTGGTCCCCGATGAGATCAGCGAGTGGAAGCCCGACACCGCGCCGCAGGCAATTGTAATGAAGGCAAAGGGGAAGATTTTTCCGGCGAAGACCGGGCCGGTCCCGTCAATGAACCGTGTCAGCGCGGGCATCTGCAAGGTGGGCCGCACCCACAGGATGCCCAGCGCCAGGAGAAAAATGGTGCCCAGTTTGACGAAGGTGCTGAGGTAGTCGCGCGGCGCCAGGAGCAGCCAGACAGGCAGGACGGAGGCGGCAAATCCGTACGCGATGATGAGCAGCGCCAGATGGCGTGCGTCGAATGTAAACAGCGACGCCAGTGCCGGAACGTGTGCGACATATTGGCCGCCCACGACGGCCGACATGACCAGCACAAAACCCAGCAGGGAAGTTTCCAGGACCTTCCCCGGGCGCAGGAAGCGCATATAGATCCCCATCAGCATTGCAATCGGAATCGTCATTGCCAGGGTGAACGTGCCCCACGGGCTGGATTTCAGAGCGTTGGTCACGACCAGGGCAATGACCGCCAGAAGAATGGTCAAGATGGAAATGATGGCAAAAAGAGCGGTGAAACCGGACAGCGGTCCCACCTCTTCCTTGGCGATCTGGCCCAGCGACTTGCCGTTGCGCCGCATCGAGGCAAAAAGAATCACGAAGTCCTGGACACAGCCCCCCAGAACCGCGCCAATCACGATCCAGAGAGTGCCCGGCAGGTAGCCGAGCTGTGCCGCAAGCGTGGGTCCGACGAGGGGCCCGGGCCCGGCAATGGCGGCGAAGTGGTGGCCCAACAGCACCCATTTGTTGGTGGGGACGAAGTCGCGGCCGTCATCGAGCCGCTCCGCCGGTGTGGCCCGCCGGTCATCCAATTCCATCACCTTGAGGGCAATAAAGCGGCTGTAAAAACGATAACCGATCAGATAGACGCACACGGAAGCAACGATCAGCCACATCGCGTTTATGGGTTCCTGCCGGTAGAGCGCAATGGCGCCCAGTGATCCCGCGCCCGCAATACTGATGATGAGCCAGAGAGCACCGCCCGACAGCCGTCGCCAACTTCCCTTGCCTGCAACGTTCATATCGATTCCCCTGTTCCCCTCCTTATGGGTTTGCTAAACCACTACCGGCTGAAGCCGGTAGGTTCCTTTTCGACTGAAAGTCGAGGTTGCGGCTGAAGCCGCCCGAGGAATCCCCGGCTCACAGCCGGCTCAAGGCTTGGTCGGTGCGGTGATCTTGAATCCCTGGTCGT
>JAIQGI010000061.1 GCA_020072565.1 Terriglobia bacterium | reverse complement strand
GAGGTCGTAAACCGGCCGACGACGGGGGTAACAACCCGCCGTCCCGAAGAGCCGTATGCGAACAGCGCACGTACGGTTCCGTGGGAGGTGCCCGGGGTAACCCGGGCGCCTACCCGATAGCGGAGGGGCAACCATCCCCGTCTCTCTCTTCATCAATTCTGCTATTCCCATCTTAGATTTTCTCCCTACCCTCTACATTAAATTACCAGGGGGCAGGTGTCTCATCATCATAGTCACAGAGGGCAGCGCCTGTCCTGGAGAACGCGGGAGCCATTTGATTGCGAAGTACAGTATGATCGGCACCTCTGCCACCATGAGCAGTTGAAAGATGTGGGCGGCTGCCCCCTCATCGGGCTCACGGACAACGTCGAACATGACAATGTGACCGAGAACCATAGCGAGGGGGGCGAGCGACATTGCCACCGGAAGAAAGGTGCTCGGCTGCTTGATCATCTTTGAGAAACTCAATCGGCAGTCTCCAGAAATGCATTCCGCGAAGCGGCGGTAGTGTATGGTGTCCCCGGCTCGAGGTGTGACACCCTCCAGCCGTACTGCCTCGGTCCTACCTCATTCGCTTACCACTCGCTCTGGACGCAGCGAATGCGCGGGCTTCATCTGCTTGTCAGATGGTCGTTCGAACGCGCAGCCTTCATCACGTTCCATACACCCAAGATGGATAGGCGAAATAAGCTGCGTGATTGCGGTCGTCTTCCCCGGCACGACCTCCTGCATGTGATCCCACCAGCTTCCGATATGGAGGTCTTATGTCGACCAGGCGCGCGGATTCGCCCCAAACCGCCACCGATGGTTGATTTTACGCCCAAACAAACCAGACCTGGTGATCATCGCCTGAGTTCCAGCCGGGCTAAGCTCCAGGCCGCTCACATCAAGCCGGGACAACTGTTGTCGCGATCACATTTTTCTGTAGCCAACAATGCGAATGTCGTAGGTCTTCGAGGCGCTAGCAATCCGTACAAGAAAAGTGTAAGCATCCCCGTCAGCATCTATCTTATCAGACATTAAACCAATTCGTAGAACCGCGTCAATATGCACAGGGAGCTTTAGGATTTGTGTTTCGCCCCTCCTGCTTAGATAATAATAGGGAGGCAGTGTGGGATCCGGATGATCGATCCTTACTTCCCCAAGATGTCGGGCTTCGATTTGATAACTGTCTAGCCTAAGATCGGCACCTTCATTTGGCATAAAAACCAAAGCGACATCCCGACTACCGGAAGTCCACACTGGTCTAAGCATTAGTTGGGCGTTGGGGATGGGAATGACAACTTCCCGTTGGTCCGAAGTTATGCGTCCATCCAGATCGTTTACCGATAGAAATTTAATTGTGAAAGAACTCGGTATCGTATCAGCGTGAAAACAGGACATCACTAACAATCCTACGCTTGCCGCTACCAGAGCCCACTTGTGAATCAGGGTGGCTGCCCTACATCCCAAATAGCGCCGTCTTAATATGTGCTGCATGGCCATTCTTTCTGTCTATTTGTTGAAGGGTGAGCACGGCTTTTCTTTCCTATCATCTAAATAATTCTTATACCTCGCTTGAACCTCATTCGACTCATTATTTTGTACCAAAACCATGCCCACAAGTGGAGTATAGTAGGGCAACGTTGATGAGAGAATGGCGTATGCTCCTGAATGCGTCACCTCATGCGCAACGACCTCAGCCGCACTGTAAGTAGAAGTCGACAATCGAGCCATCTCAACCCAGACGTCGTTGGGCTGAAACGGCGAAACGGCGCCGACCCCCTCCGCGCCGAATATGAACCACGTGTGAACTGCGCCCCAACCGGTGACCTGATGAATCGTGATCTTGGAAATATTCTCTAGTCCTTTCTCAAACATATCGATTGCGGATTCGCTGGTGTCTATGCGCCCGATTCCTTTGTTTTGCTTCAACCATGCCAGGAAATCGTTAAATTGATTGATGCAGTCCTGACTCAGACTATCATCAACAAGGACACCCTCATCGACAGAGCCGCTGGGATTCTTGGCTTCTTCACAGAGATTGGCGGACTGACCGGCCTAGCTGTCTTTGCCGCAACATCGCTTGAACTTCCGCCCGCTGCCGCAGGGGCAGAGATCATTGCGTCCCGGTCTTTTCTTTCCTGCGGCCTGAAGGTCCCGCCGCCGCACCCACTCCATGACGTTGGCGGGAGCTCTCCCCTCCCGCAACTCGGCAGCCATAAACTTCATGTAGGGATCGATGTGCTTGAAAAACAGCTTGTATCCCGCGCAGAGATAATTCAGGCCTTCCTCCCCATCCGGCGTACGGAGGAAGCGGTGCTTCGGGCACTCACCGTTGCAGGCAAAGCGAACCTCGCATTCGCGGCAGTATTTTGGGAGCGTATCCCATTTATCCTGGCCGAACTTGCGCTGCTGCGGGGAGCCGATCAGGCTCAGCAAGGGACTATCAATCACGTTGCCCAGCCTGTTCTCAGGATAGACGTAATGGTCGCACGAGTAGAGATCGCCATTGTGTTCGATGGCCATGGCGTCACCGCACGTCCGACGAAAGACGCACAGGCTGGACTCCATCCCCATCCAGGCCTCGAGTGCGACATCAAAAAGCTGGACGTAAAATCGCCCCACATCGCACCGCACCCACTCGTCGAAGATCGCGCAAAGAAATGAGCCATACTGATGCGGCTCGACAGACCACTCCGTAACTTTGGCGGCGGACCGATAGTCCGGGGAAACCAGGGACAAGCCGCCCGGCGTTGGCTCCTCTGCGGCCCTCTCCGCTACGGGAATAAACTGCATGAAACCGCTTCCGACCTGCTTGAGGAACCGGTAAACCTCAAGCGGGTGATAAGAGTTTTCATGGTGGATCACAGTCAATGTGTTGAACTCCACATTATGCTTTTTCAAATAGCCGATGCCGCGCATCACCGCATCGAAGGTGGGGTGTCCGCCTTTGTCGATGCGGTATTTGTTGTGGAGCCCGCGCGGGCCATCAATTGACAAGCCGATCAGGAAGCGGTTGTTTGCCAGGAATTCACACCAGGTGTCATTGAGAAGCACGCCATTGGTCTGAAAACCGTTTTCTATCTGCTTGCCGTTGGCGTACTTGTTCTGCAGCGCCACCACCCGCTGAAAAAATTCCACACCCAGAAGAGTCGGCTCCCCGCCCTGCCAGGCGAAATTGATGACCGGCGCTTCTTGAGCCTCGATATACTGCTTGATGAAGGACTCGAGAACGTCATGGGGCATGCTCCACGACGTCTCGCCGGCGGTCCCTGAATAGAGTCTCTCCTTTTCCAGATAAAAGCAGTACTTGCAGTTCAGGTTGCAGATGGGGCCTATAGGCTTGGCAAGCACGTGGAAAGCGGGCCGTTCCATACCAAATAATTACCAGATCCTGCTGCGAATTGCACAAATCACTCGGGCCGGTGGCACTGAAGCGCCGATCTCAAGGCCAAGACGCCAAGCCCCAAATCGCGGCAAGAGATGGCCTTCTCTGCTTTCCGCACCCGGATCTGTGAATCGGCATTTCATGTTTCTTCCGCGTCTCGGGGTCCTGGCGGTCAGAGGGCCTTGTCTATCGTCAAAGAAATTGGGGGCGGGCAGCAGAGGTCAGACTTCCGGGCCCAGGGATCAAGAATGCAGCTCGTTCTTGCTATTCTTTGAGGACCGGCAGGGCACCTATCGGTGTGCTCTGAACTTTGGTTCCCATGGTACAGGCCCAGTCGTCCCTTACCCGGGCGGGGAAGGAGGAGAGCAAGGCCTCAATGCGCCCTCTGATCAGGGAAACTACTTCCGGGTAATCATCCGCCACGTCGCAGCGCTCTCCGGGGTCTGCGTCCAGCCGGTACAGCTCCGGTTTGGCCAGCGGCAGATTCATGCGGCCGAGGATGGGCACCGGTCCCCAGGGCAGGCAGTTGGGTCGGGCCACATGAAGCTTCCAATTCAAGACGCGCGCACACTGGAGGTGCCAGTTTTCGAAGTAAAGCAATGCGTCGCGGCTTGCGTCCATAGTTGCCCCGGTAAGTAACGGCCAGACGTTGATTCCATCGAGAGGATTGGGCGGCAAAGGTGCACCGCAGAGCGCGGCCACCGTGGGAAGAACGTCCATGTTGGATGCCAGCTCCTGACTGACCAGGCCTCTGGGAATCCGGCCGGGAAACCTGGCGATACATGGCACACGTACGCCGCCCTCGAAAGTTTCTCCCTTCCTGCCCCTCAAGTCTGCCGAGCTTCCCTGATACCAGGGCCCGTGGTCGCTTGTGAAAATGACCAGGGTGTCGGAGTCAATCCCGTTCGCCATAAGAGCATTCAAGATCTGGCCGACACTCCAGTCAACTTCCTGGACTGCGTCGCCATAGGCTCCCATTCCGGATCGGCCGCGGAACTGGTCCGACACGATCAGCGGAATGTGTGGCAGGAAAGGGGCGAAGAAAAGGAAAAAAGGGGAAGCTTTCTTGTTGGCGATGAATGTCACTGCCTGTTCGGTGCAACGCCGCATCAGCGTGGTGAGATCGACCGGCTCTTCAATCACGTCTGTGTTGTGCATTAAAGGCAGGGGGGACATATCGTGACTGTAGGGAAGCCCGTAGAACTCGTCGAAGCCCCGGTTGGTGGGCAGAAACTGCGGCTGTGATCCGAGATGCCACTTCCCCACGCACATGCTCGCGTAGCCGAGCGGCTTCAACATGTCCGCGATGGTGGTCTCCGACTCCGACAGGCCGACGTTATCATCCGGGAAGAGGACGTCGACTACGCCGACGCGCGTCGGGTAACGTCCCGTAAGCAGGCTGGCACGGGAAGGCGAGCAGACCGGGGCCGCCGAATTGAAATGGTGAAAGAGCACCCCTTCTCGCGCCATCCGATCAAGGTTTGGCGTATATACGCCTGATCCGGTAGATCTGGAAATCTGGCGCAGCGCTACTCGTCCATCGCCACGTCGGCTAACGCCCGATCCGTAACAACTGAGATCACCATAGCCAAGATCATCGGTGCAAATGAGTACGACGTTCGGAGGCCTTGACTGCTGGCTCGAGGTCGAGCTTGAAGCAGCCAGAACTACCGGCGCCAGAGCGGCGGCGGCAGCTGATTTCAAGAATTCCCGTTTGCTGATTTTGAGTTCAGGCAACAAAACACCTCCCAGTTTGTGCTGGCCTACCTCACCTTGATACGCCCTTCCAATGCCCTGGAGATTATTCCGGGTGGGTATAGAGCTCTTCATGCGAGACGAGCATCAATCTGGCAAAACGATACGCACAGCATAGACCATGTTGCAGGAAGTGTCAATCTCCCCCGATTGGCTTTGATTGGCTTGCCGGATCCGCAATCAGCCCAGGTCGAACCGGGAGTTGCCGTTCGGGAGCTTGTGCGCGGAGCCGAACCCGAAGGCACAGCAGTCTATCCTGCATTTTCGTTCGAGTGCCGCGCCTCCGGCGCTCAAATCCAAGCCATGGTGTCCCGGCCTGACGGCCGGGCCTATTCGCTGCCGGCCCTTATAGTTGGCCTGAACAAGGATCAAAACATATAGGCTTCCGTTGCCGGCTGGGAGGCCTCATCGACCCACAGTGTCAAGTGTGTCCTGCAGCCAGGGCTCTGCCGCCGGGGCTTGGATCCGCCGTCCGGGTCACTGAACGAGCCAAGGCGGACTGCTGAGGGGGGTTATCCTGCCGCTCAATTCGCCCTGCCACCACTTTCCATCTGCGGTCAGCCAATACGATCGAGGCTCGTTCGTGTACAGCTGTCCCTGAGCGTTATAGTAATTGAGCGAAGGTCCTAATACATAATTTGCCGGCTGCGGGTCGTAGGGCGTATAGAGATCCGCCAGGCGGAATGAGCGATACGCCGGTGAATTCAGCTGCAGTGCAAATACCACCTTGCCGGAGGGATCCACCTCGATAGCCTGACTCGTGTTACTTGGCTGCAGCCAGCCCTGACCGAAATGGTAGTTGCCGTTGGGGAGTTTTTGCGCGGAGCCCAGAGCTAAAGAGTAACCCCCAAGGTCCGCGTTGAGGACCGGCGTCGCTACGAGGTTCTGCTCATCCAGGAGAAACACTTGACCGCGGCTGTGCGCATTGGGATCGGTGGCGCGCCGGACGTCTCCATCATCGAACAGGACGATTTTCGAACTATATCCGGCCTCATACTGGGAGTCGTGCTGATGGCTGAACCAGGGATTCGGATCCGAGGAGTTTATCTGGAAATCCCCGCCATTTCCCAGGCGCCACATTGTCCTTCCGTCGCCCCTACCGCTCGCGTAGGCGATCTTGATCAGCCAATCCTGGTGGCGGGAAGAGTACAAGATATTTCCATCGGGCGTGAGTTCCACCGAATTGCCGTGCAGCCAATCGTTTGCCTGCTGAGCCTGAAAGAACGGAGGACAGCCGGCGGCCTGCTGAGTGCACACCTCTCCCAAAGTCGCCATTCGAGTCCAGTCGAGGTGCTGAAATGAGTCCCAAGCCCAGGTCACCTGTAGGTTTTGATCCAAAACCAGAATCACATCTCCGATCACGTCCACCTGTCCAGGTCCCTGGATATCGGTCATCATCTGTTCCGAGCTGGCCAGCACGAGAACAGAGCCGTTGGGCAGCGCTCTCGCTTCATGATGGAAGGCACCTATCTGGTGCACTCCCAAGGCCGCGAGTTGTTCGTTGATGCGGGCCGCGTTGGTCTCGCGAATCGTTGTCCACGCCAGATCGAACTCCCGGAGAATCTGCTTGGACTGGTCCGAGCCGAAGGCTTCAAAGACACCAAACATATGCCCGTTTTGCTGCGGACGCGTCAGATAGGAGATTTGTCCGGGGTAGTACCACATGAGGTTGCCGTACAGATCTGTAGCCATGGTGATGTTCGTCAGCGCCGCATGAAGCACGATACCATTCATAAGGGGCAGCGGCGGGGACTGCAGAGGGGTGGCGCCAGGGACCGAAAGAGGGATACTCGGAGTCGTCAGCAACATGGATGGGCCAAACGCGATCCCGTTGGGGGTTTGGACCATGTGCATAGCCCAATAGGTCGAATTGGGTGCCAGGCCGGCCAGGTAGAAGTTCATGCTCAAACCATCCTGGCACGTCATAAATGGCGTGTTTACAACACCTACCGGGGATTGGAAGTATACGGTCATCTTGCCTCCGGCAGGACAGGGCGGCGCGCTGTAAAGAAAGACCAGAGGATTGGCCGTCGTGCTGATGACAGGTGTATTGGCGGTGACGCGCGATGTCATTACGTAGGTGGCCGTGGCTGTCGCGGATTCACCGGTGCCCAGGTTGCGCACCGAAACCTCGATTTGAAAGGTCCCTTCGTGATCGCTCATGGTCCAGTCGAGCGAGGAATTGGGTCCATAATCGCGCACCATTTGGAAATTTCCGCCGACAGGCGCCGTGCGGAACCTGTACCACAAAGTGCCGGCTCCTGAGTTCTGAACGGATGCGCTCCAGGTCACAATCGTGCCGACCGCTGCCGGCGACGGAATGGATGGGTTCAGTGAAACCGAAATGGCCAAAGCCTGAGCAGGCATGGCAAAGCCGGCCAATAGCAAAACAGCAGCAGTCAGAATCAGATGTTTCCCGTGCATAGCCACCCCCACAGAAGAACGTCCGGCACATTTGATGCACTCACAGGATCATTTGTTTCATAAGGATCCTGTCCGCACTCATACTATAATGCTACGGTATGAGTTTGTATTAAGGGCTGGCATGAGAGTCATTTGCCGAGTCCGGGAGATTGCCGGAAGACAGCCGCCGGCAGCCCTCCTGATTCCTCCTATTCATCTCGTGGGAGTCGATATACGGGAGGCATCAAGCACGGGGGTCTTCCGCGTTGCCGCCCGGCTCTGCTGAGGGGCGTGAAAACGGACCGGCCATGCACGCCCCAAGGCGCACTATCCTGCCTTTCGGTCCAACTGCCATGAAGAGTAAGCTGATCCTGATAGCCTCCGTCCTGATCCCCTTCCTTTACATCATGTTCTATGTGTGGAACACAGCAGGCGTCACCGTCTTTCGCGATGACATTTACCTGATCAAGGGGGCTGTGATTGAAAAGTTCTGCGACCGGACTCTGACCTTCGCCGATCTCTGGCGGCCCACGGGAGGAAGCCGCCTGTTAGGATACAACCTCCTGCAGTTGGCAAATGCCGCGTGGTTCCGATTGAATTCGCGACTCGTGGTGCTCCTGATCCCTTTCGTTTTGCTTGCCACCGCATGCTTGTTGCATAAAGACTACACGAGGAGCCTGTCTGGTCTATGCTCTCCCGCCCTGATTGCCACGACCTATGCTCTCCCGATGCTTCTCCTCTTCAACCTCACTTTGTGGGAAGGTCTGACTTTCGACTACGCTATTATCTTCGTCTGGTCCGTTCCTTGGTTCCTTGCGTCCTATTATGCGCTGCGAGGCCTCCTGCTGAACGGCAGCGGAATTTCGTGGCTGCTCGCGATCGTCATTCCGGGCCTCGCCGTGCTCGTCTTCGGAGGGATGTCCTCATTCGCCTTCCTTGCGGCCCTGGCCATTACCTTGGGTTGTTATGTCGAGCTCAACCGGCGAAGGCTCCCGAAGGGATTCGTATCCCGCGCGCTGGCAGGCATCGCCGTGGTCGGGCTGATCGCGTTCCTTTACCTGTATCGGATCAACGAGAACGACTACTTCCCTGACACGCGGATCATCGATTGGCGTGTCTTCGCAAACCCGTCGAATGTGCTGCGGTTCGTCCTCGCCACCCTCGCGGCGAGCGTCGTAGGCGTCGATGCCTCCCGGCCTTACCTCAGTTTGACCGCCATCGTCGCGCTTGGATCGCTTGTGGCCCTGGTCTACGCATTGGCGCTGATACTCTATTTCAAAACACGCATGCATGAACGCACGTATCTTCCCCTCTTCATGATTGCGTACGCACTCGCTTTCTTATCCGTGATGACGATAGGTCGATTACGGTTCGGCCCTCTGTATGGGATGGCGTCGCGCTATACCTGCAGCACCATCTGCGGAATCATCGCAATCGTCTGGATCTGCGTTTTTGTGCTGGTGAAGCCGGGACCGGTAACAAGGTATTTGAGAGACACCCTTGGCACCGTCATTATTCTCATCTTTGCAGGGCTGTGCTGGACTTCGATCGTGGAATGGCAGACTCAACCCTACCGAAAGGGGACTTTTAGACGGTTGGCCGAGATCGCTCTGCAGGTGGATACTGCCTCCAGCAAAGAACTGGCCACCTTCGAGGAGCGCCCTTCCCTGGTGAGAAGCTCGCTGCGCGTGTTAAGGAAGCGCCTGCTGAACGTCTACAAGGCCGAGTTGCCTTTCGTCTCAATGACGAGACTGTCGCTCCCTGCAGGTGGTGCATGCAGTATCAGTACCTCATCAAGCACGGATACGGTGGAGACCGGCTATGCGACACTGGAGGGCAACTCGGCAGGCGGTCTCTCCGCTGCGGCCGTGTTCAGCCTCGTCCAGAACGATGTTGTGGTGAGCGAAGCAGTGGTCCCGGTCCCGCGTCCTACCGACGCCGCACGTATCTTCGTTGATTATCGTTCCGGTGTTGCGACGATGCCCACCGGACATGACGCCGGTTTTGTCTCCATCAACACGGCCCTTGCCCTCGTCAATTGCGGCCCCACGGCCGCGCACGTGACTTACTCGCTGCGCAACATGGCTGGCGAAATCCTGACGACCGGTCATGGCATCGTCGAGAGCGGGGCTCACGTCGCCAAATTCATCGACCAACTGAGAGATGTGGCCCGGGACTTCGACATCCCCGCGGATTTTTCATCCAGGACCCGATTGGGATCTCTCGACATCGCAGCCGACCAACCTCTTTCAATCACGGCATTGCTGCAAGTTACCAATCAGCGAAATGAAGCGATCCTGACAACGGCCCCCATCGCGGACCTTGCGCAGCCTCTAAACCATTTGCCCGCCTATTTCCCTCAACTGGTCGATGGCGGCGGATATGCCACAGCGCTCGATCTGCTGAATACCTCCGGCGCACTCGAGGCAGGAACATTCCGGTTCTTCGATGATTCGGGCGCTCCTCTGGCCGTCAATCAGGCGGGCGGCACGGCCAATTCCGTACACAGATATTCGATTCCTTCGGGCGGCATTCTTCATTTCCAGACGGACGGGGCCCCGGCTGCAGCCAGGTCCGGGTGGGCGCTGTTGACCCCTGACGTGGGTACTTCAACACCCATGGGAGCGGGCGTGATCCGCTGCAGCTCACAGGGAATAATGGTGACCGCGTACAATGTCCCGGCAGCCGCACCCACCACCCATGCCAGCATGTATGTGGACTGTTCCGGAGGCCACAACACGTCATTGGCCATCGCGAATGTGGCAAAAGCAGAAGCCGGCATTTCGATCCAAGCATTTCAAATTGACGGCGCCCCATTCGTGGGAACCAGCCGGAACGTGCTCCGGTTGCGGCCTGGCGGACACAGCGTGAAGTTTGCCGCCGACTTGATTCCTGGTCTGACTGCCGGATTCAGAGGCGTCCTGGACATCAGCTCGACCACGCCCTTTGCTGCTCTCGCGCTGCGCTCTCTGAAGAACGGGCGCAACGATCTTCTTTTGACGGCTCTCCCGGCTGCCGACGTCGACCGGACCGCATCTTTGCCGATCGTATTTCCACAAATTGCCGACGGAGGGGGCAATACGACTGAGCTTATTCTGTTGAATGCCGGGTCGCCAGTCACCGCGACCATCAAGTTTCTAGGAGAGATGGGATTGCCTTTGGCAGTCGTGAAGGGAGGCCGCGCCCCGCTGAAGCGCTGAGGGGAGGGATAGGAAGCATGGACTGTCTCGGCACACCCGTCATAAACAGTGCGGGTGCTCCTGCTCAGAAAGAATAAACGTATGGATAGGCGAAATAAGCTGCGTGATTGCGGTCGTCTTCCCCGGCACGACCTCCTGCATGTGATCCCACCAGCTTCCGATATGGAGGTCATTATGTCAACAATGCCGTGCTGTCTCAGAGCCCGGTCGATGAACTCAGCAGGATCCAGGAGCAGGCTCAGTCTCTTTCTCTTGGCGAGGATGGCGATTACAAGCGCCGATATGGACGAGATACAGTTGATCGTGAGTTTCCGGGCGGCTTGCTGTCCCTGAGATTTGCATAAAAGCAACTTGATCAAATAAATAAACAAGTTTATTATGCGACTCTGGGAGGTTCAGTTTTGGCTATTCATGAGGAGGTTCTGAGGACGGCCATCCGGCTTTGCCGCGAGCGGGGAAACTGGACTTTCAAGGCGAGTGAGGTGGTGCTGCGGCTTCCTCACCTCAACGAGTCCTCGGTGCGGACGCACATTGTCAGCCGATGTTGTGTCAACGCGCCCAAGAATCACCCGCATAAGTGGGATTACTTCGAACGCAGGCAGCGCGGCCAGTATGCCATTCGGCGCACTTACAGGAAGGAAACGGGAACAGGGAGAATCGCGACTCAAAAAAAATCCGTCGGAGGCGTCGGCACAGCAGTCTGCCAGACAGCTTTGCCCTATTACGCCGGAAAGCCGGTTTTGATGATGGACACGATCCATGCCGTTGTTCGTCGCGATCAAGGTGTCTATGTCGGCGAGTGTCTGGAAGTTGCGGTGGTAACCCAGGGCCGGACTCTCGACGAGCTCGTGTCGAATCTGGAGGAAGCGGTTTCCCTGCACCTGGAAGGGGAGGATTTGCCGAGGATGGGAATCCACGCGGCGCCTCGACTTACCATCACTTACGAGATCCCGGTGTGCCGGCATGTCCCCAAAGCTTAGGCGCTTGACGTCCCGCGAGATTCTCCGCGTACTGCATGGCTTTGGTTTTGACCTGATTGCCCAGAAAGGAAGTCACGCCAAGCTCTGCAGAGAACTGCCGGGTGGCGAAAGGCAGATACTCACGGTCCCGATCCACAGAGAAATGGCCCCAGGCACGATTCTGGCAATCTATCGCCAGGCCGGGCGATTCATTCCGGAGTCGGACTTACGGCTTCACTTCTATTCAGATTGACCGACGCTGAATCCCAAATCCGGGGCTATTCATGGCAATCAGGGCGCCGGGTTCGTTTTCCGCAGCAGGGCCCGGAAGGCCGGGTGAGAACGCCAGGGATCATAAAACGGGTCGCCCTTAAGCGAAATAATCAACATCAGATCCCGCTCTTCCACGGCGCTCGCCTACCATTCCAGTCCCTGATCGATCTCTCCCAAGGCGAGATGAATCGTCCCTATGGCGTATGACGGAAGATAGGCGACATGGCCTCGCGTTTTCAATTCCTCCAGGAGATTCCGAGCTTCCGCGGGTCGGCCTGCGGAGGCATAGCACACGCCAAGGCACATCAGCAAAAATGAATAACGCCCGAAGAGTTCGATTGCTTTTTCAGCGGTGGAGATGGCTTCGTCGAGCAGCCCTTTATGCGCATAAGCAATCCCAAGCTGCCAATAGGCCATGGGAAAGTTGGGAGCCAGTTCGATCGCGAACCGGCACTGCGCGATCGCCCGATCGTACTGATTCTTCATTCGGTAGCGAAATACGCCAGCCCAAGAAGCCACCGCGCGTCTTTGGTCTGCCGGACCCATGCATACTTGCATTTCCAGGTTGCTACTTCACCGGGACGCGCGCTATAAAGGCGGCACCATCGGAGTGCCAGGCCCGTCACAGCGAGGATTTATTTAGCCGGCAGTTCGCGCGAGGGGGGCAGCCATGAAGTGTCCATCGTGTACCTCGGAGGTACCGGCGGAGAGCCGCTTCTGCAACAATTGCGGCGCGCCACTTGCTTCGGCCTCGCAAATGCCCACCCAAACCGCGGAATCGCCTTCCACCCCCGCGGCGGATGCGGGCGCGCCGATGATTTCTTCCCCGGTCGGACGCCTGATTTCCTCCGGCCCCATGCCCGCGGGCGGATTCACGCCGGGCATGGTCCTGGCCGGCCGCTATCGCATCATCGGGCTGCTCGGCCGCGGGGGCATGGGCGAGGTCTACCGCGCCGACGACCTGAAGCTGGGGCAGGCGGTGGCGCTGAAGTTCCTGCCCAAGGGGTTGGCCGATGATCCCGTGCGCCGCGAGCGCTTCTACGCCGAAGTGCGCATCGCCCGGCAGGTCTCGCATCCCAACATCTGCCGCGTCTACGACGTCTCCGAACTCGACGGCCGGCACTTCCTCACGATGGAGTACATCGACGGCGAGGACCTGGCGTCGCTCTTGAAGCGCATCAGCAGTCTGCACGGGACCAAGGCGCTCGACGTCGCCCGGCAATTGTGCGCTGGGCTGGCGGCGGCGCACAACAAGGGCGTGCTGCATCGGGACCTGATGCCGGCGAACGTGATGATCGACGGCCGCGGCCACGTGCGCATCACCGATTTCGGTCTGGCCGTGGCGGCGGGGGAAGAGGTCCCGGCAGGGGACGTCTCCGGCACGCCAGCCTATATGGCGCCGGAGCAGTTCGCAGGCAAGGGCGCCTCGGTGCGCAGCGACATCTACGCACTCGGCCTGGTGCTCTACGAGCTGTACACAGGCCGGCGCGCCTTCGAGGCGAAATCGCTGGCGGAGCTGCGGGCGAAGAAGGAGGGCGCGCCGCCCGCGGCCCCTGCGGAGATCGCGAGGGATATAGACCCGATCGTTGAGCGGGTGATCCTGCGCTGCTTCGAAAGGGATCCGCGCCAGCGCCCAGCCTCTGCGGTGCAGGTTGCGGCTGCGCTTCCCGGCGGCGATCCGCTGGCCGCGGCGCTGGCCGCGGGCGAGACGCCGTCTCCGGAGATGGTGGCGGCCTCGGGAAGCACGGAGGGACTCCGCCCCTGGATCGCATGGGCCTGCCTGGCCTTTGTGATCCTAGGGATAGGAGCGGGCGTCCTGCTGGCACGTCAGGCGGCTCTTGTTCAGCGGGTACCGATGGACGCCCCCCCGGATGTGCTGGTAAAAACCGCCCGAGACATCCTGAGGAGTATCGGTTACCCCGAGCCGCCTGCCGACAGTGCTTTTGGTTTTGAGACCTCCCCGCGCTATCTGAATCTTCAGAAAGTTTATCAATCGGCAACGCATTGGGACAATCCGCCTGCATTTGCGATCCAATTCTGGTACCGGCAGTCCCCTGAACTCCTCGAGCACTGGGGTCTCGGGGTGGCCCAATCCGCGGGGGTAACAGGGGGAGTCGATTCCTCGAATCCCCCTCTCGTGATTCCTGGGGAGTCCGTTATCTGGCTGGATGCCCGCGGCAATCTGACGAAGCTGCGAGTGATTCCTCCAGAGGAGCACCAACCGTCCAGCGCAGTCCAGCCACCCGATTGGTCTGCGCTTTTCAGAGCGGCCGGCATCAATCCGGCGAAATCCACGCCGGTGGAACCAGACCGCACGCCACAGGCATATGCGGAGACGCGGGCGGCCTGGACTGGCATGCTGCCGGATCGTCCCGAACTGCCAATGCGTATCGAAGCAGCTGCCTACGGCGGCAAGCCTGTTTCGTGGCGCATGATTATACCTTCCTGGGATGACCCTTCGACCGGCACGACACATTCATCGGCCAATCCGGGGGATGCTGCCGCAAACATCATCGGGATCTTTCTCACACTCGTGGTGATAGCCGGAGGCGCGTTCTTCGCTCGCCGGAACCTGCGCACGGGACGCGGTGATCGGCGCGGGGCGGCTCGCCTGGCGTGCTTCGTTTTCGTGGCACTTGAAATCGCATGGGTTTTTGCTGAGCATCACGTGCCGGCCCAAGCAGAGCTGGACCTGTTCATCATGTCTGCCAGCTCGGCCCTCTTCAATGCCGGACTGCTCTGGCTGATGTACATCGCCCTCGAACCCTTCGTCCGGCGACGTTGGCCCGGCTTGATGATCACCTGGAGCCGCGTGCTTGCGGGGAGTTTTCGGGATCCTTTGGTCGGTAGGGATTTGCTCGCCGGCTGTGTGTTGGGAGTCGTATGGGCGCTGCTGAATTTTCTCAGATATCCCGTCTTTCCGCGGTTTGGTGCCACGCACGTAGAACCTGAGGCGGGAGTGTTTTTGGGAACGCTCTATCTTTTTTCGGGGGCTCGTGCGATTGTTGCCGGCACTTCAGGGCTGCTTTATTCTTCTATACTTATCGGTCTCGCCTTGCTCTTCCTGCTCTTCCTGCTTCGGGTCCTGCTCAGGAGCACATGGGTTGCAGCAGTGGCGTTCATTCTGATTATGACCGCCAGATTTGGCCTGCCCGGCGATTCATCGCTGATCTTCTTGATCTATATCGTACTCTTCATCGGAATGTACCTGTTCATTCTGCTTCGCTTTGGCCCCGTGACATTTGCGGCAACGATGTTTTTCGCATGCATCCTGCTGAGTTTTCCGATTACCATGCAGCTGTCGGCCTGGTATTCAGGCATCGGGCTCGCAGGACTTGGTATGTTGCTCGCCCTAAGCCTGTACGCCTTTCACACCTCCCTGGGCGGCCAGCCCCTCTTCGGCAAGGCATCCCTGGGAGATTAACCTAGGTCACATTGAAAACCGCGAAGACCTTCAAAGACCGCCAAGAGAACTTTACATTTTCATTGGTCTTTGCGTCTTGGTTTGCGACGCGCGCGCTTCCACCCCAGTGTGATAGACTGCCGCCATCGCATCTCGACTTGCTGCAACCGTTACGGATTCAAATGGACGCCTGAATGCCCGCGGGCAGGTACCAGGAGGGTCACATGGATCGAATGGTAGCAAGGCCTTTACTCTCGTCTCTAATCCTGACTCTCTTTGTTGCAGCGGCCGCGGTGGCTCAAGCCCCGACCACCGGGCGCTTGACCGGCACGGTGAAAGATCCATCGGGCGCGATCGTTCCGGGAGCGGCGATTGTGGCGAAGAATGCTCCGACAGGAGCGGAATTCAGGGCGGTCTCGAATGAAGTCGGCGTCTGGGTGATGTCCTCGGTCCCAAGCGGGAGCTATACGGTCAGCGTCGATGCGCAGGGTTTCGGAACTTACAACTCCAAAGAAACCAAGGTGGACGCAAGAGCCACCGCGACGGTGGACGCGACCCTGCAGATCGGCCTTAAAGCTGAGATCGTGGTTACCGCCTCGAAGTTCGAGGAGGAAGTGGTGAACGCTCCCGCCACGGCGACCGTCATCTCCGAGCAGACGATACGAAATTCGCCATCTCAAAGCGTGGCGGAGCTGCTGCGCGTCGTGCCGGGAGTGAACGTCGCGCACACATCGGCGCGCGACTTCACCGTCACCAGCAGAGCCGCAAACGGAGTGACTTCGCGCTCCCAGCTCGCGGTGATCGACGGACGCACGATCTACACGGACTATCTCGGGTATGTCGACTGGGCTTATGTGCCGACAAGCCTCGAAGAGGTGAGGCAAGTGGAGGTCATCCGCGGGCCGGCGTCAGCGGTTTGGGGAGCGTATGCCATGAACGGCGTCGTAAACATCGTCACCAAGCCTCCGCGCGAGATGCTCGGGACGACCGTTACGTTCGGACTCGGGACCTTTGACCGATCCGGTGGTGGTGCCGAGAGCAACAGAGGCTCTTTGTATTACCTGAATGCAGCGCATTCCCAAACCTTGAACGATCGCTGGGCATTCAAGATCACGGCCGGCGCTTACACGCAGGATGCTTTCGCCCGGCCGCAGGGCACGATCCCGAACGACTATCACACACCCTACCCCCCCTTCACAAACGAGGGCACGACCCAGCCGAAGGTGGACGCGCGCCTCGATTATGATCTTCCGGATGGGAAGCAGCATTTCTCATTCTCGGGAGGCTACGCGGGGAGCAACGGAATTGCCCATGAGCCCATTGGACCGATGAGATGCCATCCGTGCGACACGAGTTACTCACAGGTGAACTACGTCCGTGGCGCGCTGAGGATCACCGGCTTCGTCAACATCCTGAACGTGGCCGCGCCGAGCCTGCTGCTTTTCGGCCCTACCGGCCAACCCATCGAATGGCACGCTAATAACCAAACGTACGATGTTGAGTTCGGCAATTCCCACATGGTTCAGTCGAAACACCTGATCAGCTATGGCGGCAACTTCCGTCACCTCGAAATCAATGCCTCCGCGGCACTGGAGGCCAGGGGCCGCAATGAGGGCGGCGCGTATTTCCAGGACGAGATCCTCCTCTCCGAGCACCTCCGCTGGGTCGTCGGTGCGCGAGTAGACAAGTTCGATAATCTAAGGGGCGCGGTCCTCTCGCCCCGCTCGACGTTCATGGTGAAGCCCGTGTCGGGCCAAACCTTTCGGGTGTCGTACAATCGGGCGTACGTTGCCCCCTGCGTCCTGGACAACTATCTGCAGATGGTCATGATGTATCAGCTCGATCTGGGGCTGTTGGATCCGCAGCTCGCAGGGAACTATTATAGCTTCCCTTGGCAACTGCAGGGTAACAGGGACCTGAAGGAGCAATCTCTCAATGCATACGAGTTCGGTTATACGGCAACCGTGGCCAAGGGCCGCGCAAACCTGGGCACCGCGTTCTATATTAACGACAGCAAGGGTGATTTCAATTGGCACCAGACGGGTTCCTATACCTCGCAAAACCCACCACCGGGCTGGCCGTTGCCGCCTTTCGTGCTCGATGCGCTGATTGCCGCGAATGCCTTTGGACCCGGCTTGGGATTGCCCTCGTTCTCCACTTCCCAAAACCTCGGCAAAGTCAGGAACAAGGGGATCGAGCTCAATGCGGATGCGCGACTCAGCCGTTTCATCAGCGGATTTGCCAATTATTCATGGCAGGCGCGCCCGGAGCCTGATGGCTTCGACCTCTCCCTCCTCAATCTGCCGCCCACGCACCGCTTCAACGCCGGCATGGACTTTGACTACAAACGCTATCTAGGCAATGTATCGGTTGCCTATGTGGGCAGTGCGTATTGGCAGGACGTGCTCGGCGCGCCTTACAGCGGTCCCACCAAGGCCTACACGGTAGTCAACGCCGGCGCCGGCGTGCACTGGGGCAGCCGTGTGAAGTACCTGGCCATGCTGAAGGTTTCCAACCTGGCCAACACCCCGATTCAGAACCACGTCTTCGGCGACATCCTGAAGCGCCAGATCTCCGGCGAACTCCGGGTGCGCTTTTGACAGTAGACGCGGCGTCCCGCCGCGTGAATGAAGCTATACCTCAGAGACAGAGGCAGGAGTCCTCAAGCGGCAAGCCACCAATGTTACAATTCTTCGATCCTGACGAGCCCATTTCCAACATGTCGGGCAATCTGCCCCATTGGCGCCAGGACGGTACGATGTATTTCGTAACCTTCCGCCTGGCCGACTCCATGCCGCGGGAGAAGTTAGAACTGTGGATGGCGGAGCGAGAGGCATGGCACAGAGCGCATCCCGAGCCGCATGATGAAAAAGCAAAACGCGAGTATCCTCGTTTGTTTCCTGAACGTTTCCAAAAATGGTTGGATGCAGGCCATGGGGAGTGCATCCTGGCCCGTAATGAAGTGAAAATACTGGTCGAAAATGCGCTCAGGCACTCTGCCGGCTTGCGCTACGACCTGGACGAATTCTGCGTGATGCCGAATCATGTTCATGTCCTGCAATACTTTTTGCGCCTCGCCTATCCGGCCTGCCCATCCATATATGAGACCGAGCTGCCCCAGGGACCATGGGCTGCGTCCCACAAGCTGCACACTCCTCTCACAAGCTGCAATCGCGTCCTCAAACTTTCCTTTTTTGGCTGAGGGCTATGCCGAGATTGAGATAAGCCAAAAAGTAGTTCGGGTCAAGCTCGAGCGCATTGCGCTGCTGCTCGATGGCGAGATCCCACTGCCGATTCATGAGATACCTATGGCCGAGACGCCAATGAACACTGGGCGACAGCGGATCCGATTCCACCGCCCTGAAGGATAGGCGAAATAAGCTGCGTGATTGCGGTCGTCTTCCCCGGCACGACCTCCTGCATGTGATCCCACCAGCTTCCGATATGAGCTAATCGGAAGTCGTAGGGCGGCTCCCGCCAGGTACTCGGCCGCGGCTTGGCAGCCTATTTTTCTTATCCTTGACATGTATAGCGTATAATATATAGAGCACAATTCGATCTTGCACAGGTAATCATTACAGATGGGGTGACCTTTATGAATGCTGCCAGAGCAGGAAACGGATCCGATCTTCGGCGCACGCTGCCCTTTGCCATCCTATGTCTGAGTCTCGTCCTCTGTGTGGGGCCGGGCGTGCAACCGCCATCGATCCAGGCGCAGTCAGCAGCCGCCGGTCCGGCCTTGTCGTTCCCTCTCAAATATGTCGAAACCGGTGCGATTACAACCAGGATCGATCTGGGCAGGCAAGAGGTGAAGTTCCGCAAGGAGCCGGACTTCGGGAGCAACGACAAAATCGTGCGCCGCGCGCTCAAGGTCGGCCCCGGCGAGAATGACTTCATGGGCTATGCCATCAATCTCTCGCGCCACACCCTGTATCTCGACCTCAACCAGAACCTCGATCTGACGGACGATCCTCGGGGTGTATACACGTCGGAGAACATCCGCGCGTCCAATCTCTTTGCCTTTTTCCGGGGCGTTCGGATCCATCTCACCCGGGGCGGAGTCGATCGCACCTACCTGCTGGAGCCTTTCTACTATTTGTCCGAGAATACAAGCTACGTAGGAATTCGATCGCTGTATACGGGCCAGATCGATCTGCACGGCCAGAGATGGCTGTTTCAGGTGCAGGACAACCTCGACGGCCAATTCGATGCCGCCGACAAGCTCCTGCTCTACCGGATCGCGCCTCCAGGGAGCAAGATCGAGCCGAAGGCGGTGGCGCTGCGCCCTCTTCCCATTCCGAGGAGCCTCTTCCTGGACGGACGTCAATATCGGCTCGGCTTCTCGTTCGGAACGTCGCCCGAGGGCGTGCCGCTGACGGTCACTTTCACGGAAACCGCCACTCCCCTGGTCGAATTGACGCTGGAGGGACAGGCGATACGACACCTGGCGCTCAGGTCGGATGAACGGCTTGCCTATCTGTATTCCCCTGGACCCACGGTTTCCCTGCCCGCGGACAAATACAGGATCCAGGGTGCCTACCTTCAGACCGCACCCGGAAAGCCGTCCCTGGTGTGCACTACGGAAACGGGCCGCCTGGAACTCACCCCGGGCGCTCCCCACCTCCTGCGGATCGGCGCACCCTTCGTCAGCAGCGTGGTGCCGGAACGCAGCGGAAACAATGTGCTCCGCCTGCGCTATGTTCTCAAGGGAGCATCCGGAGAGGAGTATCTCATCGAGAACCCGGACCGCGGCAACCCGCCCAAATTCGTGATCTACCGGGGCGACCAGGCCGTCGCCAGCGGCAGCTTCACCTTTGGCTGAGGGAGCACCTGCTCGTACTCATGGAGAGTACCCTCACTGATTTCAGGCGACCTGAAGATTGTCACCTCGTTCTCACTGCCGGGCTTCGGCGCCATCGAGTCTTCGCCGATCATCTACCGCTGGACTGTGTTTTGAGAAGGGATTTCTCGATCAGGGAAATGGATAGGCGGAATAAGCTGCGTGATTGCGGTCGTCTTCCCCGGCACGACCTCCTGCATGTGATCTTCTGACTGAAAGTATGGCTGCTGATCGGAGGGCTCATTGGAAGCCGGCATCAGCGGGGCAATCGGAGGTGGCCGGGAAGGGAGGCCGAGGCGGTCGAGGATTTTCCGTACTGCGTCGGGCGGATGGGACTGTGATCGGGTAGTAGAAGGGGATTGGGTGCGCCTCGAAATTGACGATTTCATTCCCGGTGTCCGTGGCGGTGCAAACATCTTTGTTAAGGCTCGCAGGGCCAGCGCGCGCCGTGGCTGCTATTTGGGTCGGTAGAGGCCTGAAGGGAGCGCACCCAGGAAACAGGCTCTCAATACCTCCTTATCGGCCGGACTAAGCAATTTCCTTTGCGCCGCAGGCATGATCGCGATGTGCCGGATCGCAACAAGGTGAGCGCCGATATAGTCGAGATCTTCTTCGGCGGTCATCCAGCCGCGACCGTCGTAACGCGCCAGGTTCACGGGGCGCGAATAGGAAATCAGAGATTTATCCCCGCGCGTGTTGAAATACCCTTCGAAGTAGGACATCACCAGCTCGCGCAGGCTGCGATAGACGGGCTCGCGGAAGCGCAGCAGGGTGGTGTTTGATTTGGCAACGGCGCCCCAGAGGCCGTTCATCCTGAAGACCGCGATCACATGGTCGTCATCGTTGCAGGCCGCCAGGTCGACGATCAGCGGTGCATGCCCCAGGAAGCGCAGCCCCGTGGCCGCAAACAGCGCCCCCTCGAAGCAATGTGCCGTCCCCTCCTTCATGACCCGCCGCGGAGACTTTGTATGGGGCTGGTCGTTGTAGGGCAGTCGATTGAGATAGATTTGAATGTCGTTCGGAGTGGCAAAACTCCGCAGGCGGCGCAACTCGCCGGGACTCCAGTGGGTCATCAAATCGGTCTGCAAGACGGTATCCTCCTCGCGCGGATGTCGCCGCAATATCTAATCGTTCCGCGGCGGCGAAGCAAGCCCAAATCCAACACCCGTCCGATACGATGCTCGTTTGCACGTGGTTTGTGCCTCCTCTGAACCGGTGGCAGGCTATACTTTCCCGGGAAAACTGGGGACGCTGGCTGGTTTTGGACATCCTGGTTGACCCTCGTTCAGCCCAATGCCCACGAATCCGGGCAGCGTCCCTGGTTTCTCTGGAGAGGAAGATCTCTGTCACCGGAAGTGAGGATTGAGCTAATATGTACGCGGCGTGATGAATGGTCGCGCACGAATGGGCAAAAACACTTACGTCGCCTTGTACTGATCGGCAGATAGCAGTTGCGGCGGGAATAGGCGTGACCGGTCGGGTTGCAGAGCAATCCCCTGTGCATCTTCCCGCACCGCATAACCCTGAATTCGCGAAGGGAGAGATATGCGGATATCAGGTGGAATCGCGTCGCTGTTCCTGATCGTTCTGTTGCCGGCGGCTCCTTCGGTTATTTCCAGCCGGAACGTCGAGCACGAGCGGGTGCTTCTCCTCGGAGTCTACGCACCGAGCTGCAGGTTTGTGCGTGGGATCGATGCCGGGCAGGTTGTCGTAAAAGGTGTGCGCGCCTCCGTTCAGAGCCTCGAATTCGATGACAGCCCCAGGCATGTGGTGCTGCTCCTGGATGTCAGTTCGAGCATGGGGGTGAACCGGTTGGCCTGGCCCAACATAGTTGCCGTGGCCAAGGAGTTCTTAGGAACCCTGCAAAACGACGACTGGATTGCCCTGCACATTTTTGCCACCAGGCACATAGTTCTGTTGCCTCCCACGCATGATTTTTCGCGCGCCTCGAGTCTGATTGATTCGATTTCTCCGCCCGGAACGAACCCGTCGAAACGCAAGGTCGGATTCGAGACTCACCTCAAAGAAACTCTCGCTGAAATCATGCGCGACGGAGGAGGCGAACTCGGCCTGGGGGACGCCGTAGTCCTGATTACAGACCAGGACACCATCGGAGGGCTGTCGAGGGAAGACCCGGTTCGGGTCATGGGTTCGGCCGGGGTGCGTCTTTTTCTGCTGCAGGCCAATTTGTCCGTCTTTCCGCCCTCGAGCACGGTTCCCGGACAGTCGCTTTCGACACACCCGGAATCCGGGGACATCGCACTCGCGACGGGCGGAACCATTTTTGCGCCCTGGGCCGGACAGACCCGGCTGTCGATCGACCGGGGATTGATGCGCGAAAATGTCCAGAGCATGTACAGCCTCATCAGAGAGGTATACCGAGTAGAACTCAGGTTCACGGCTCCGGGCGCCGATTCCAGGCATCTGACCGTACAGATACTGGACCGCAACGGGAAAAAGTCGCCACGCCTCACCCCTATTTATCCGCGCTGCCGTCAACTTCCGGAGTGGCAATAATCCCTGCGGTCCTCCCCCGCACGAGGGCGCAAACAAGGTGTCACGCTGACTGCCTGTGCCGTCGGCAAGCCCGATGGTCGGCAGCCTGATAACGCATCCGACGAGCTTCAGCGGATCTGTTCGGCAGCCGTCGTGATCGCCATGCCTCATGTGACCGTTGCGCGCTGACCCTGGAGGGGCAACGATTTCTACTGCCCTTCTGCGCTGTCGCCGCAGCGGCTACTGCCAGCCGCCGCCAAGCGGCATGTAGAGCTGCAAAAACAGTGTCAGTAGCTGACACCATACTTTCAGCAGGAGTGTGGACACGCGTCCAAAATCAGATGAATAGTGAGTGTCCAGATCTTCCGATGAACTGATTAGTAAACCATATCGATATGGATAGGTCCATATACGCCTTCGGCTCGCCATTGTTGTCGGCGACGCGCCTGGTGTCAGGCCTGGAAAATTTAAGATTGTCTTGGAGGCTTCCCGGCCTTCCACGGAGCGGGTGCACGAAAACTGAATTTTCCAGGCCTGACCCCGGCCGAGTCCGATCCGGCAGCTGCGCTGCTTTATGCTTGACGTAACGCATAATCTCGACCAGGATAAAGTGATGATCGTCAGCTATCGGGACAGGCGCACTCGAGACTTTGCTGTCGGGAAACATGTGAAGGCACTCTCCGGTATCGAACGATGCGCGCGCCTGAAGCTTGACCGTCTCGAATCGGCTACGACGCTGAGAGACCTTGCCGCATTGCCCGGTAACCGTTTTGAAGCGCTCATGGGCGACCGCAAGGGCCAGTACAGCATCCGCATCAACGATCAGTGGCGGATTTGCTTTGAATGGCCGCAGTGGTCACCTGGGCCAACGAACGTGGAAATTGTCGATTACCACTAGGAGGACGTTATGGCACTTATCGCTATCCATCCCGGGGAACACCTGGCTGAGGAACTGAAAGAACTCGACATGAGCGCCGCGGAGCTGGCGCGCCGGCTCCACGTGCCGACCAACCGCATCACCGGGATCCTGAACGGACAGCGGGCCGTCACCGGCGATACCGCCTTGCGTCTGGCCCATTTCTTCGGCACAAGCCCGGAGTTCTGGCTTAATTTGCAGAGTCTCTACGAACTGCGTTTGGCCCAGCGGAAGGCGGGGAGGTCGATCAAGTCACTTCCTACGTTAAAACAATCCGAGCGCTTCCATGCCTGACCATGATGCCCGCTTGCGCTGGTTGAGAAAACAGGGGAAAACAGGGGACGCCTGGTTATGGACTTGCCTAGTAGACTCTCTCCCCGCCTTATCTAGCCGAATCAGGGCAACCTCCTAGGTTTCCGAATGATCATCCGATCGAAGCAGTTCGCGATCTAGTTTTGCAGTGCAGATCCTTCAACAGATGTCCAATCGTGCTTAACGCCCCCCGCTTTTGGGTAGTTTGCTGCGGCGCCTCGACGGATTGGACTCCTGTTTCTTGCCATATTTCACCAGTTCTTCCCGGACAACCGACCGAAGCGTCTCCTTCAACGTTTCCTCTCCGTATTCAAGGTGCTCGCGCAAAGCCCGGTTAATCAATGATTGGTAGCTGCCGCTGCCGGCAGCCTGGACCTGGGCTCGGAAGGTCTCGAGGATATCGTCGTCAATGCGAATGGTGATTCTCGTCTTTCCGGGAGGGGTGCGGATAACCGCCCCTCGCTTCCCGCGAGTGAAGTCATATTCTTTCCTCATAGGTGGCGCCCCCATCGCCCGGCCGGCTGCCTTGGATTGCGACTTACGCCACAAGCGTGCGCTTCAGCCGATTCAGCTCTTTCTCCAGTCGATCGAGGCGGCCTTCGGTTTGGGCATCTTTCTGAAGTGCGCGCATTAACACCTGGTTCAGGAGTCTCTGGTAGGGAATCCCCGTCTTGGCCGACTGTGCGCGCAGAATCGCCAGAGCCTCGGAATCGATGTTGATGGTGATCTTGACCGACTGTTTTCGCGCGGCTATCCGGCGGACCTGCCGGGTGCCTTTCACATCGAATTCAAGGTCACCGGTTTTGGGTTCTTTCATCGTAAAGCCTCCTGAACTTGCGCCATAAAGCAGATCCGATAATCCGAATGGCATTCCCTCGTCTTGTGAATCTGGTAGTGAGAAGTCGTCTGCTTCCGGATCTTCCAATCCAGAAGAACCGCGCCTCAGCATGAGAGTGTTTGATGTCCGTCAGCTGAAAACATTCGGGTCTTCAAAGGATTCCGCAGCCTCCAAAAATGAGACTCGGTGCTTTCGGAGGTTCTCGAGTTCCTTGGACAAATCCCACTCGAATGTCACCGCTTGTTATACCATATCGATATGGATAGATCCATATGTGCCATCAGGTCCGCGGAAAACTGTGGACGCTGTCTGGGTTTGGCATCTGGTTGACCTGCAAAACGAGAAAGCGTTCCTAGTTTCCAGTTTCCCCAGCAGCCGCCGAATGCCAGTCGTTTTTGCGCCGAAGGCGCCATGGAGTGCGGCGGCATGACGCCGCTTTCTCCAATCAACCAGCCACTTTCTCCACATTTCATTAAATAAAACTGCCCCTCAGGAAACTACACCCGTGGAGGCACTCCACGACTACCCTCGACAATTCACATCTCGACACCGGCATCAAGGAAGGTCGTTCTCTCTCCGATTGGCCGCACGCCCCGGCTCACCGTCTCGGAGAAAAGGGCGCCTATATGGTGACCGCCGGCACCTACCATAAATACCCTTTCCTTAACTCCGCTGCCCGGCTCGATTTGGTTCTCGATCTTTTATTAAATTGCGCGCTGGAGTTCGGCTCGCAATTGCAGGCGTGGGCCGTACTGATCAACCATTACCATTTTGTGGCACTTTCGCCGGACGATCCGCAAAATCTCAAGTTCATGCTGGGCAAGCTGCACGGAGCGATAGCCTGCGAACTGAATGCCCGGGATGGAACCCCGGGGAGAAAAGTGTTTTACCAGTATTGGGATACACACATCACCTTCCAGCGGTCGTACCTGGCGCGGCTGAACTATGTTCATCAGAATGCCGTCCACCACGGGATTGTGCGCAAAGCTTCAGAGTATCGCTGGTGCTCGGCCCCTTGGTTTGAGCGCAGCGCGCGGCCCGCATTCGTTAAATCCGTGTATAGGTTCAGGACTGATCGGGTCAAGGTGGATGATGATTTTTGAGGTTGAGGGGCGAGGGCACAAAGCGGCGGCATGACGCCGCACTCCAAGGCGGCCGGCCTCGCCGGCCGCTATGGGAGAGGCGGTGGTTACTTGTAGTACTGCTTGTCGTGGATGCAGTGCACGCCTTTTTCCGATATCCACCTCTGGCGCTCGGCGGCGATGAACTTCCTGATCCCGTTCTTTCGTATGAACTCCAGGTTCTCGATCTGGCTCCTGCCGTATTTCGTCCGGTACCGACGGTCGAGGTGCTTCAGCCGGTCGCAGGGAAATTCTGGGCAGTCGCAGCAGAATCTCCCGGTGCGTTTGGGAAAATCTGGACACCCATAAAAAGATGTCAAGGGTGGTGGGTGCCCACGCTTTGTTACGTCTGTCGAGAGTCACACCAGTGGCCTTGTTCTAAAGGGACCTTGGGGTAACAATTATCTGGAGCGCGTGGGACGGAAGCGGATCGCTAATGAGCCTGGTTTGGATTTACCGTGGAGGAAGATCATGATTGCAGTTATGGGAGCAACCGGGAACACCGGGAAACCGATCGTCGAGAAGCTTTTGAAGGAAGGGTGCAAGGTCAGGGCTCTCGGAAGAAGTGCCGACAAGTTGAAGTCCCTCGCAAGCCAGGGAGCGGAGGCATTGGCGGGCCAGGCTTCGGATGCCGCATATCTTGACCAGTCCTTTGCGGGCGCAGAAGCGGCATATGTGCTCATCCCGCCAAGCTTTAATGAACCCGATTTCCCTGCATATCAGGACCGGATCGGCGAATCCATCGCGGGAGCCTTGCAGAAAAGCGGAGTGAAGCATGTCGTGGCGCTGAGCAGCCTCGGCGCGGAGCATTCGGCCGGCACCGGCCCGATTACGGGTTTGCATCGCCTGGAAGAACGCCTCCGCAAGATTCCGGGAGTCAATGTCCTCCTGCTGCGCGCAGGATATTTCTTCGAAAACCATTTCGGATCACTCGCCATGATCAAGCACCAGGGATCCAATGGCGGCGCCATCTCTCCGGACGTGCCGATCGCGCAGATCGCGACGAAGGACATCGCCTCTGCCGCTGCGGCGGCGCTCCTCAAGCGCGATTTCTCCGGCATCGTTGTGCGGGAGCTCCTGGGGCAGCGCGACCTCACCCTCCGCGAGGCGACCCGCATCCTCGGCGCGAAGATCGGCAAGCCCGATCTCCAATACGTCCAGCTTCCGTATGACACCTTTGCGGGTGTATTGATGCAGCTCGGATTCTCGGCCAGCCTGACTGGACTATTCGCGGAAATGTGCCGTGCCATTAATGAAGGACGTGTGCGCACGGCGGAGGGGCGCAATCCTCGCAACAGCACAGCCACAACATTCGAATCTTTCGCAGATGTGCTGGCGGCCGCGTATAAGGCGATATGATCCTGCGAGCCTGCCACTCCGGATACTAAACTCGGTTAGCACCAAATGCTGATGCTATTCGCCACGCTGCAATGCGAGGAGACCGGCCGGTCGCGGGCGGGGAAGCTATTTGTAGTATTGCTTATCGTGGACGCAGAAGACGCCCTTGTCACTAATCCATCTCTTGCGCTCCGCCTCCAGGAATTTCCTGATTCCCTTGTCCCAGATGCGCTCCAAGTTTTCAATCTGACTCATGCCGTATTTCGTACGGTAGCGATGGTCGAGGTGCCGGAGGCGGTCGCAGGGGAACTCCGGGCAATGGCAACAGAACTTGCCGCCTCTTTTGTCGCAAATGCGCAGGCGGCAGTTGACGCGGGTTTTGGGTTTGTTCAGTTCGGCATCATTGCAGCCGTGGCAACGATTGTGTTCGCGCAAGAACGCTCTGCAAATCCCGCAATTCATCCCGCAAGGGGCGATAAGATTCCTGGTGATCCGGTTTGGCATTTGACTCTGGTTCCTTGAATGCGGATGACTGGTTATGCAACTCCGGAACGCCAGATCGTGCCTGGGCAAATAGGCAGCCTCGGAATTCGGGAGTTGCCTAGCCAGTCACCCGAATCTCGAATCCTCGTGGACTTCCGTGTCAGGCTGCGCGCCCCGATCTGACCTGCTTGATCTTTCGTAATGCATCGGCCTCTTTCTCACGGGCGTGATAGAGATCCCACCGAAGCTGCAAGTTCAGCCAGAAGTCAGGCGACATGCCGAAATATCTGGCAAGTCGCAAGGCTGTGCTCGGGGTGATTCCCCGCCGTTTTCTCGCCAGTTCATTGACCCGCTGATAGGGTACGAGGATCGCGTCGGCAAGATCCCGCTGTGTCAGTCCCATCGGCTTGAGGAACTCCTCCACCAGCATTTCGCCTGGGTGAGTGGGTTCTCGATGCGTCGGTATACGGACCATACTGAAACCTCTTTTTGCTCTAATGGTAATCCGCAATCTCGATTCGATCCGGCCCGTCATCCGTCCAGAGAAAGCAGATACGGTACCGGTCGTTGATCCGGATGCTATGTTGCCCGATCCGCTTTCCGGCGAGCGGTTCTAAACGATTCCCGGGCGGCACGCGCAAGTCGACGAGGCTGACTGCCGAATCCAGTTGCTCAAGCTTTCTGGCAGCTATTTGCCAAAGATCTCTTGGGCAACATCGCCGTGCGGCCTTGGTGTCCCGCCCGTTGAAAATATCCTCAATTCCTCGATCGGCGAATTTGCGGATCACTTATGCATGATAGCACGGCTTCCATGCTATCGTGCATCAGATTTAGAGCAGCAGCTTCCAATATTGAACGGGCTTGCACCTTATAACGAAAAAAGACGGCCGAAAATTGAGCGCAAGCCCAAATTTTTGACCTTCCCCGATGGTCATCCCTTTATAGGTCTAAGATGTAGCGTCGTCAGTCCCCGATTCGCCGGTGCATTGTCGGGTGACGGTCACTCTTGCTGCTCCAGTTCATT
The DNA here is from genome assembly GCA_020072565.1 of Terriglobia bacterium. NCBI lineage: Bacteria > Pseudomonadati > Acidobacteriota > Terriglobia > Terriglobia bacterium. The sequence continues at coordinate 3,933 of JAIQGI010000061.1, read as the reverse complement.
CCCGCTAACTCTTCGGCCGAGAGAATGGCTCTCGCGTCGGTAATGAATTCCGGTCGGTCCTTTTTATCCGGTCTTGCTTTAATGTGATTGATGAAGATCTCTTTGATGTATTCATCCGGCGGTGTAAAGAATCGAAAATCGTCGATTCGTCTCCCAATCCTATTAAGTATGTGAATCGCATATATTTCTGGTTTTGGATATTTAAATACGATATTGCCGCCGTCCATGTAGATAGGGATAACTGACAAAAGGTCTTTGCGCTGGCCCTTGGGCCTTAATTCGAATTTCGGCTTGTCAGCGCTACTTTTAGCGGGCAAATATTTCCGTCCCAAGTCGTGCTTTCGGCGCTCTTGATCCAGAAACGATCTTGTCCTGTCAAAATCAACTTCTTTGACAAATACATCCACATCCTTATTCCGACGAATGAAGTGTCCGACACAGGCTGCGATGCTGACGCCTCCATACACCCAGTACTCGATACCGGTCTTTTCAAATTCTGACAAAATGCTAAACGCTGGTTTCAGATGTTCATTCATTTCAGTCGCTTATGGACCCTCATTCGAGTATTGCCAGAGGGCGCATTTACCTTATCGTCCTCGGACTTTATTGGCACACCGAGCCAGGTAAGCCGTGAACCCCCCTCTTGAACGTGCGGTTTTTAAGTGGTCACCTTTCTTATAGCTGAAGAATTGCAGGTGAGCATCCGGTAGGTGCCCTAAGAAGGCATGCGCACTACTTGATCCCCCGGATTGCAGCGAGGTTAGAAGATGCAGACTCTTCCTTGCTCTTGTTAGCGCTACATAGAATGCGTTCTTCGTCGTCCGCCTCATGTTCACATCGTCAAAACCAACGAGGATGACGTGGTCGGCGGATAATCCTTTGGCACCAACGATGCTAATCAATTCGACCGCAGACATCTTCTTGACCTCGATTTCTTCAAGCTCGGCTTCTTCCTCCTCTTGATGATCCAGTGCCTCGCCCATCTCGTCATTACTTTTTTGTGTTTCCAAATCCAGTTTGAGCTGGGCCGTATCACCGAACTGTAAGTATCGCGAGAGCTTTTCGATCTTGGAATCCAGGGGGATATTATCCTCGACGATGGCCCTGATCATATCGCACTTTTCTAAAAGTTCGTTGATTTCCTCATGAGCAAGCTCACAGAGGTTTTGGCCATTCTGAATAGCTTCATCTATGTGCTCGTGAACCTGTAGAACGGAGATCCCCTCGTAGAATAGCACCTTGCGGAAAGTGAAATTGTTTCGACGGTAACGCGCCAACGAATAGTAATTCAGCAACTTGTAGTAATCTTCAGAAAATGAGCGCGGCTCAGTCCGATATTGCGCCACGAGTTCGAACAACTTCCTCCCGGAATCTCGGAAGAACCTTAGCTCTTTGGCCGGGGTCAAAATAAGCAGGAAAGCATCTTTCTCATCGCCGGAGACAAGCTTGTCTCTGCGCTCGTTCAGTTTGTCTTGGTGCTCTTCGACAAACTGCTCCACGTAATCGACTGCTGTCGCAGGAGTGGCACAGGCGATAACCTGGATGTTGGGGTTGCCCTGGCCCGTTTCTATCGGCAAGAAGATCTTTTTGATGGAATCGGCATCCTCGTGCTGCTGAATAAAGTGCGCTGCGGATTTCGTGATATGGTAGCTGCAGCGTCCGCAAAAAGGTAGCATCGCGTTGACAAAATCTTGATCGTTGTAGTGACTCCGTATAAGCCCTGCATCTCCGCTCTTTAAGTTTTCATAAAGCACCTGATCATCATCCCCTGCGACAAGCACCCCTTCAGCTCCGCCAGCTAGCGTTTCGATAAACGCCGCTTCGGCTCTGTTGAAGTCCTGGTACTCATCAATGATAAAAAAGTCGTTCTCATTGAGCGCCGGGTTTTCTTCCAATGCAACGCGTGCCCGTATGATGAGATCTGCGAATCCTGCGGCGTTGTAAAATTGACAAAGTGTCCAGTATGTTTGCTTTAATCTTCGCCATTCCGTTGCCGGATCAAAGTTGACATCATGCAATTGCCGCTCAAAGCTCCTCCATGTGTATTCAGTTGCTTCGAGATCAGGATGAAAAGCCAGAACGTCAGCCCAAACAATGTCCTTCCACGATTGGCCGATGATTCTGAAATGCGGCGCAAATGACCATTTTGAGGTCCCGTGATTTCTCTCGACAATTCCACGCGCGATCCTGTGGAGCGTAGATACGGTGGTTTGCCTTTTCTGGTCGTCGGTTAGTTGCTCATCATTGTCAATATCACTCTGCAAATCGGCCACTAACTTTCTGACAAAGCTAAACACAAGGATGCGGGCGTCAGGTTCTTGTTGGAACCAATGGTCAATTCGATCGAGGAAAAGATGGCTTTTTCCTGTTCCCGGCCCAGAGACGATCAGCATTTTGTGTGCTGAATGGCCGGCGACCTCGGCCGCGTTTTGGTTCCGATATTGTTTACGCTCATCTTCATCGAGTCGGTCAAGTTGTTGACGGACCGACCGCAGTTCAGCATCATCAAACGGCGTTCCGTCTTCATTGATTAGATGGCGTGGGGGCATACGAATGCATGCTCCATATGGCAGATCGCCAAGTCATACTTCTCCGGCGAAGGCGCGGAAGTAATTAAGCCATCAATCCGGGGCGTTTTCTTTCGAGCCGAATAGAGGCGAAGTTCTGACGACCTCGACCGGAATAGTACTCACCTTCGAGTCGACCTGTATTTGTGAGCGTTAGCCGCGCGGTGCCGTTGTGAATTTGCATGCTTCCCACGGCATGCGAAAGCGGCTCATTCCGGTACTCATAGCTAAATCTAACCCCCTCCGGACTGTCCACGAGCAGTGTCGCTGCCAGCGTGTGTGATTTGGAATCTCTGCCGCGCAATTTCACTCCGATCCGCGTCCAGGTCTGCGAAATTTCAACCTCCACATCATGTGTAGCTGCGTGCTCGTCGAATGAGGTCGTTATCGTCCCCTTCCATGCTCCATCCAGGATCGGGATCTTGACCAGACCGAGTGTGTGAAGCACGTCTACTCGCCATAATTTCTTCTCAAAGAGACCATAAAACATTCCATAGAACGCCATTGTGGACGGGGGACCGATCCACCAAGGAAGTCGAATTGAAAGGGCATCCAGTAGGGAAAAGAGCGCCAAAGCAGCGGCTATGGCAAGACCTGCCAAGAGGAGGGGAACATATCGTCGTTCAGGTGAATCGGTTCCGTAGGGATGCATAGTTTCTTAGTACCAGTTATTCCACAAATTCTTTAGTTCTTGAAGTAGCGCGCGCGCCTGTTGTTCCGTCCACTGTTCGGGCGTGGTTCCGAACAGCGGCAGTTGTCCGTTCTGACAAATAAGCGTTGCCAGGTTTGCATTGTTCAGCCAATTAAAAACACTACAAAATGTATATCCGTAACTCTGAGCGAATAGGTTATCGGGCGCGTTATACATAAAGCCCTCAAGAAAATAGGAGGGCGCAACGGTTTTCGCCACCTTTCCATGGTCCGCAAGATAGGTTCGCGCATTCTTGAATATGCGGATGGTCGGTTTGTACCGACCATTCGTCCGCAGGGGAGAATTCTTGGCGACGCCGTTGTCATAGTGCAGTTTCGGAAAGTTTATTACCTGTCGGCCTTCGCGCTGAGTGAAAAACGTGATACCTTGCGCGACAACAGTATGGTTTCGGTACACTTTATAAGTAGCGCATGGGACAACATCCGCCCCAAGCCGCCCACTTCCCGAACGGATTTTGATTGACTTGTTCCCAGTCGGGTCTACGACTTGGAATCGGTAATAATCCTGTAACGCTTTTACTAATCAGTGCATAAGTAAGCGGACGTTATGCAGCATATCTTGTATCAGGTGCCCGAAAGAAAGAACAGATCAATTCAGGAGTTCGCTGCATGCCTCGCATATAGTCAACGACCTTTTGCTTCATATCGTCGGGAC